>NZ_RCOB01000114.1:0-1903 GCF_004307665.1 Pseudomonas sp. Sample_16 | reverse complement strand
CTGTCCCAGCCACCACGGTCACGACCGTCCCAACCACCACGGTTGCGGCCATCCCAGCCATGACTCTGATGCGCCCGGTAGTCGGGGCGCGACTGATAGTGGCGCGGCGCCGTCTGGTAGTAGCGCGGTGCGGGTTGGTAGATCCGCGGCTGCGAGTAATAGCGCGGCGTTGGTTTGTAATATCGCGCAGGAGGCGCGTAGTAACGGGCGGGTGGCGAGTAATAACCGCCATTGGAATAGTAACGATCGCCCCCGGCGTAGTAGCCCGGCGCTGGCGAGGTATACACCTCGGAACTGTAGTAGCTGACGCCTCCATCGGAATAAGGCACGCATGCACCCAGGGATAAGCCCGACACAGCAATCAAAAGCACTCGACGCAGCATTTTTAGACAGAGCATAGCGGCCTCCTGGACCGCGAGTGAGCCGCACCAGCGACGCTGGCGGGCGACAGTCAATGATTCGGCGACTGTCGAAAGATCAGACATCGAATTCCGAATCCGGTGCGTCCCAGCAACAAGTTGAAACATCTGCCCGATGAAAGGTTTTTCATCCATTCACGGGCTGATTAGTGGTGACCATGGCGATATCCACCGCCGTAATGCCGAGGCCCGTGCCCGCCCCAGTAGTAATAGCGGTAGCCACCATAGAAGCGCGGACCGCCGTAGTAATAGCGTGGGCCGTAATAGTAGGAATAAGGTGAATAACCAGGGTAGTAATAAGGCGAGGAGTACACGTCGTAGGAGCCGGTGTAGTAATAACAACCGGTCAACCCGAGCCCCAAAAAAGCACCGAGCAACAGTCGACGAAACATGGCGGCCTCCTGAAAGACCCACAATCGGAGCAGGCCCGACTGACACCTGTTTTGACTGAAATTCCCTCACCGAGTGCCGGATCGCAGTGACCTTCGGATCAGCGGCCGCCCGCGCCACATCTCAGTGCATCGACGCACCATCTCAAAGCAGCCCGCCCCTCGCGCACTCACCGTAGATGTTGCACGCCCCCACGCTAGAGGCCTTCTACGGACTTGGCACGGGTCTCGCTTTAGCAATCGCGTGCAGGAGTCATCACAGGTTCGCGGCACCACAATTTGCAAATGGCTGACTAGGGTTCCGGCTCGCAAGTGCGAGTGACTGGTCCGAGAGTTGGCGACCTCCAGTTGAGGTTACACGGCGGGACAAAAGCCCGGGAGACAAGCCACCGTTCGCGGTGCCGCGTTGACTCCTGCCCGCCCTTATCAACTGGAGATTCCGAAATGTCCCGACTACGTTTCCCCGCCTTGCTCGCCGCCGCGTTTGCAGCGTTGCTCAGCAGCCAATCCCAGGCCGCCCAGAAAGACCACTTCAGCGTTTGCTGGACGATTTATGCCGGCTGGATGCCCTGGGAATACGCCGGCAGCCAAGGCATCGTCGATAAATGGGCGAAGAAGTACGGCATCAAGATCGATGTGGTGCAGCTCAACGACTACGTCGAATCCATCAACCAGTACACCGCCGGCCAGTTCGACGGCTGCACCATGACCAACATGGATGCGCTGACCATTCCGGCCGCTGGCGGCGTCGACAGCACCGCGCTGATCGTCAGCGATTTCTCCAACGGCAACGACGGCATCGTGCTTAAAGGCGAAGGCAAGAAAGTCGCCGACCTCAAGGGCATGGACGTCAATCTGGTCGAGCTCTCGGTGTCCCACTACCTGCTGGCCCGGGCCCTGGATTCGGTGGATCTCACTGAGAAAGACCTGAAAGTGGTCAACACCTCGGACGCCGATATCTCGGCGGCCTTCAACACCGATCAGGTCAACGCCGTCACCACCTGGAACCCGATGCTCTCGGACATCAAGGCCAAACCTGCGGTGACCGAAGTCTTCAACTCCAGCCAGATCCCCGGGGAAATCATGGACATGATG
>NZ_RCOB01000022.1:31753-43653 GCF_004307665.1 Pseudomonas sp. Sample_16 | reverse complement strand
ACATCGGTTCCAGCACCTGCACCAGCTCCGGGTAGGCGTCGCACAGGTCAGGCGTGAGGTAATGGTTCATCGAGAAACTCCTGTAATAAGGGAGACAGCACGAACATCACTGATGAATCAGTCATCGAAAATGACCAGAACAGCTCAATCCGTCATATCTTAGCCGCAAGCCGATCAGAGCGAAATGCCCTTGATAGAGCGTCCAGCTTAGATTGCCGTGGCCAGAACCGCTTTTTCACCGAGCAGCGGCGTTTGCTGATCCGCCAGCCAGCGAGCCACCAATGGCCAGACTTCAACCTGTGCAGCTTTGCTGACCAGCATTTCGACGTGACCGAAATTGTCGCCGAAGCCCTGCTCGCGCCCCAGATTGATGAATTGCTTGTGTTCGCAACCCACTTGGTCGAACAGCTTGCGGCATGCCCAGGCCGGATCCTGATGATCCCCCGCCGCGCTCACCACAAGCACCGGCAGCTTCACCTCGGCGAGCCCGGCCCACCAGTCCTTGTCGGCGTCGCCGAAGCGCCCGAACAAGCCATACCAGCGCATGCTTTCCAGGGCCAGGCCAATTGGCTCGTCCTCCGGGCCGCGCTTGAGTCGTGAACCGGACAACTGAGCAAAGCGCTTGAGAATGAAGCGCCCGCCCCACTCCACGGGTGGAATCTTCAGCGGCCAGTAGGTACGGCTGACCTGGGTGCCAAAAAACGCAGCGGAGGCCACCACCGGCTCGCCGATATATTCACCGCCCAACGCCGCCGCCAGGGTAATGCCCCCCAGCGAATGGCCGATCCAGTGCGGAACCTGACCGCTTTGCTCACGCACGAACGCGCCAATCGCGGGCAGATCGTAACGCGCATAGTCAGCGACGCGATTCTTGCGATAGTCCTGGTTGCGCCGGGACAGGCCGTGACCGCGCATTTCCGCGATCCACACATCGAAGCCCAGGCGCGCCAAATGAGCACCCAGCCCCAGGCCTTTGGGGGAGAACCAGAAGCGTCGATTGGAAAAACTGCCATGCAACAGGATGACCGGCACGCCGCGTACGGCAGGCTCATCGGCCATGCCCAAACGGGTGACCGCCAGCTCGACACTCGGGTCCGGGCTGTTGGCCGGCTTCAAGCGATACACGTCTTCGCTCAGATCGCCACGCCGTTCGGCGCTGATCAGGGCGACAGGAAATAGGTTGCTGCTGCTTTGCATAATCTCTTGCACAAAAAAGGGCGGCATCCAGATGGAGCCCGCCCTACTTGAATCTCAAAAAGACCGCCCCTTGCAGGGGCACAGCTTGCTGACGATGGCGATTTTGAAGACGCCATCGCGGGCAAGCCTTGCTCCTACAGTGAGCGGTCCGTTTACACAGGATCAGGCCGAAGCTTGACCTTCCGCCAGGAAGAACCAGGTTTCCAGTACGGAGTCCGGGTTCAACGAAACGCTTTCAATACCCTGCTCCATCAGCCACTTGGCCAGGTCTGGATGGTCCGAAGGCCCCTGACCGCAGATGCCGATGTATTTGCCGGCCTTGTTGCACGCGGCAATGGCATTGGCCAGCAGCTTCTTGACCGCAGGGTTACGCTCGTCGAACAGGTGCGCAATGATCCCGGAGTCACGGTCCAGGCCCAGGGTCAGCTGGGTCAGGTCGTTGGAGCCGATGGAGAAACCGTCGAAGAATTCAAGGAATTCTTCAGCCAGGATGGCGTTGGACGGCAGCTCGCACATCATGATCACGCGCAGACCGTTGTCGCCACGGGCCAAGCCGTTTTCCGCCAACAGATCAACCACCTGGCTCGCTTCACCCAGGGTACGAACGAACGGCACCATGATCTCGACGTTGGTCAGGCCCATCTCGTTGCGCACACGCTTGAGAGCGCGGCATTCGAGTTCGAAGCAGTCACGGAACGATTCGCTGATGTAACGCGAGGCGCCACGGAAGCCCAGCATCGGGTTCTCTTCTTCAGGCTCGTAGAGCTTGCCTCCGATCAGGTTGGCGTATTCGTTGGACTTGAAGTCCGAGAGACGCACGATGACTTTCTTTGGATAGAAAGCAGCGGCCAGCGTGCTGATGCCTTCGACCAGTTTCTCGACGTAGAAGCCGACCGGATCGTTGTAGCCAGCGATACGCTTGTCGACGCTTTCCTTGATGTCTGCAGGCAGGCCGTCGTAGTTCAGCAGTGCCTTGGGGTGCACGCCGATCATGCGGTTGATGATGAACTCCAGGCGGGCCAGGCCTACACCGGCGTTCGGCAGTTGTGCGAAGTCGAAGGCGCGGTCAGGGTTGCCGACGTTCATCATGATTTTGAACGGCAGCTCCGGCATGGCGTCCACGGAGTTTTTCTTGATGTCGAAGCCCAGTTCGCCTTCGAAGATGAAGCCGGTATCGCCTTCCGCGCAGGAAACGGTTACGCCCTGGCCGTCTTTCAACAGCTGGGTGGCGTTGCCGCAACCCACCACGGCCGGGATGCCCAGCTCACGGGCGATGATCGCCGCGTGGCAGGTACGGCCGCCACGGTTGGTGACGATGGCGCTGGCGCGCTTCATGACCGGTTCCCAGTCCGGGTCGGTCATGTCGGACACCAGTACGTCGCCTGGCTGGACCTTGTCCATCTCGGACACGTCCTTGATGATGCGGACCTTGCCGGCGCCGATGCGCTGACCGATGGCACGGCCCTCAACCAGCACGGTGCCGGTTTCTTTCAGCAGGTAACGCTCCATGACGTTGGCCTGGGTGCGGCTCTTCACGGTTTCCGGACGGGCCTGCACGATGTACAGCTTGCCGTCGTCACCGTCCTTGGCCCATTCGATGTCCATCGGGCACTGGTAGTGCTTCTCGATGATCATCGCTTGCTTGGCCAGCTCGCTGACTTCAGCGTCGGTCAGGCAGAAACGTGCGCGGTCAGCCTTGTCGACATCGACGGTCTTGACCGAACGACCGGCCTTGGCCTCGTCGCCGTAGATCATCTTGATGGCCTTGCTGCCCAGGTTGCGGCGCAGGATCGCCGGACGACCGGCGGCCAGCGTGCCTTTGTGAACGTAGAACTCATCCGGGTTCACTGCGCCTTGCACCACGGTTTCACCCAGGCCGTAGGCGCCGGTGATGAACACCACGTCACGGAAGCCTGACTCGGTATCGAGGGTGAACATCACGCCGGCGGTGCCGGTTTCCGAGCGGACCATGCGCTGAACGCCGGCCGACAGGGCGACCAGTTTGTGGTCGAAGCCCTGGTGTACGCGGTAGGAAATGGCACGGTCGTTGAAAAGGGAAGCGAACACCTCTTTGGCGGCGCGAATGACGTTTTCGACACCACGGATGTTCAGGAAGGTTTCCTGCTGGCCGGCGAAGGACGCGTCCGGCAAGTCTTCGGCGGTAGCCGAAGAACGCACGGCCACGGCCATGTCAGGGTTGCCGGCGGACAGCGTGGCGAACGCGGTGCGGATTTCGGCGTTCAGCTTCTCGGGGAATTCGGCTTCCATGATCCATTGACGGATCTGGGCGCCGGTCTTGGCCAGGGCGTTCACGTCATCGACGTCCAGGGCATCGAGCGCATCATGAATCTGCTGGTTCAGGCCGCTCAGTTCCAGGAAATCACGATATGCCTGAGCGGTCGTGGCGAAGCCACCGGGCACCGATACGCCGGCACCAGCAAGGTTGCTGATCATCTCGCCCAGGGATGCGTTCTTGCCCCCCACATGCTCTACATCATGGACGCCGAGCTTATCGAGGGAAACTACGTACTCTACCAAGGTGATCTCTCCACTAACTGTGTTGGAAAAGCTCAGAAACCGGCTGCTTAAGTGAGCATTTGCCGGCTATATGGCCTGGACCTGGAAAATAAGTGAGAATGCGGGCCAACGGTGGCCGGCAAATCGCGCCTATCATATCCAAGATTCGTCACTAGCTTAAGGCCCAAGGTGCAAATGAAACGATCTGCTTTCTTTATCTCCGATGGCACGGGCATTACCGCCGAAACCCTCGGCCAGAGCCTCCTGGCGCAGTTCGAAAACATTACCTTCAGCAAAGTCACGCGGCCGTACATCGACAACGTGGACAAAGCGCGGGCCATGGTACAACAAATCAACAAAGCCGCCGAAACCGACGGCTTTCGTCCGATTATCTTCGACACCATCGTCAATCAGGACATTCGTGAGATCCTCGCGACTTCCAATGGTTTCATGATCGACATTTTCTCGACGTTCCTGGCGCCGCTTGAACAGGAACTGACCGAGCATTCTTCCTACACCGTGGGTAAGTCCCACTCCATCGGCGCCAACACCAATTACATGGAGCGTATCGAGGCCGTTAACTTCGCCCTCGACAACGACGACGGCGCCCGCACGCACTATTACGACAAGGCCGACCTGATACTAGTGGGCGTGTCGCGATGTGGTAAGACGCCGACGTGCCTGTACATGGCGATGCAATTCGGCATCCGCGCGGCCAACTACCCGCTGACCGAAGACGACATGGAGCGCCTGCAACTGCCGTCCGCCCTGCGCGCCCACCAACACAAACTGTTCGGCCTGACCATCGACCCGGACCGCCTCACCGCCATCCGCAACGAGCGCAAGCCCAACAGCCGTTATTCGAGCTACGCTCAGTGCGAGTTCGAAGTACGCGAGGTGGAAAACCTGTTTCGCCGCGAGAACATCCCGCACATCAATTCCACGCATTTTTCGGTGGAAGAAATCTCCGCGAAGATTCTCGTGGAGAAAGGCGTCGAGCGGCGGTTCAAGTAACTCTCGGTTGCCTGCTTCGGCCTCATCGCCAGCAGGCTGGCTCCCACATTGGTACTGCGGTGAACACAAAAACACTGTGGGAGCCAGCCTGCTGGCGATTGAACGATAACGCGCTCGCCCTAGATCACAAATAAATCCACAAACCGATTGACGGGCGCTGCCTCAAGCCGCGCCTGATCCCTGCACAACTGAAAAATCTCCTCGCTGCGCTGCCCGCTGAACCGTGTCAGCAAGTTCGCCCTGAACTTGTCCTCCAGCAACGGAATGCCTTCGACCCGGCGCCGACGATGGCCGATCGGGTACTCCACCACGACGTTCTCCGTGCTTGAACCATTCTTGAAAAACACCTGGACCGCGTTGGCAATGGAGCGCTTGTCGGCCTCCAGGTATTCACGGGTGAAACGCGGTTCCTCAACGATCACCATCTTGTCGCGCAACACATCGATGATCGGATGTGCCTTGTGGAAATCGTCTTCGTAATACTCGGCCACCAGCTTGCCGAAGGCCAACGGCACAGCGGTCATGTACTGGATGCAATGATCGCGGTCAGCAGCGTTGGCCAGCGGGCCGACCTTGGAAATGATGCGAATCGCCGATTCTTGAGTTGTGATCACGATCCTGTCGATTTCGTGCAGGCGATTGCGCACCTGCGGATGCAAGGTGACGGCTGCTTCACACGCCGTTTGCGCATGGAACTCGGCGGGGAAACTGATCTTGAACAACACGTTTTCCATCACATAACTGCCGTACGCCCGCGAGAAACTGAAGGCCCGTTTTTCCTCAGGCTTGAGCGCCAGATCGCTATTGGTGTGGCTGAACAAAACGTCGTAAAAACCCCACTGCCTGGCACTCAGGACGCCTGGAATGCCCATCTCGCCGCGCATCGCCATGTCTGCCAGGCGTACGCCGCGACTCGACGCATCACCCGCCGCCCAGGATTTACGCGAACCGGCATTCGGCGCATGCCGGTAGGTACGCAGTGCCTGGCCGTCGGCAAAGGCGTGTGACAACGCCGACAACAACTGTTCGCGATTGGCCCCCATCAATTTGGCGGTGACCGCGGTGGAGGCGACTTTCACCAGAATGACGTGATCGAGACCGACACGGTTGAACGCGTTATCCAGGGCGATTACGCCTTGAATCTCGTGGGCCAGGATCATCGATTCAAGCACAGTGCGTACGGTCAGCGGCGCTTCGCCATTGGCCAGGCGCTTTTGTGATAAATGGTCAGCCACCGCAAGAATTCCGCCGAGGTTGTCCGACGGATGCCCCCATTCCGCCGCAAGCCAGGTGTCGTTGTAATCGAGCCAGCGCACGATGCAGCCGATATCCCACGCCGCCTTCACCGGATCGAGCCGATAACTGGTGCCCGGCACACGGGCACCGAACGGCACGACGGTGCCTTCAACCACAGGCCCCAGATGCTTGGTGCACTCGGGAAAACGCAAGGCCAGCAGACCGCAACCCAAGGTGTCGATCAGGCAGTTGCGCGCAGTATCCAGCGCTTCTTCGGATTCGATCTTGTAGTCGAGAACGTAATCGGCAATGTCCTGCAGGATCTTGTCGTACTCAGGGCGGTTGTTCAGGTCGACGTTGGCACTCATGTTCGATTCACTCTAGCGGTGGTTCGTTGATGGGACCTCGGTTCAGGGCTGACTTTTCTTTTTGTCGAAACGTGAACCTCTGTAGGAGCCAAGCTTGCTCGCGATAGCGGTGCATCAGGCAACACTGATGTTGAATGTTATGGCCTCATCGTGAGCAAGCTCGGCTCCTACAGGGTATGTGTGAGTTAGAACGAATCGCCGGGAATACGGACAAACCCTTCCATCAACACCCGCGCACTGCGGCTCATGATCGCTTTGTTCACCGTCCATTCACCGTTGACCTGACTGGCTTCGGCGCCGACACGCAAGGTGCCCGACGGATGACCGAAGCGCACCGCGTTGCGTTCGATACCGCCCGCCGCGAGGTTAACCAGGGTGCCGGTAATCGCTGCCGCCGTGCCAATGGCGACTGCCGCCGTGCCCATCATTGCGTGGTGCAGTTTGCCCATGGACAGCGCACGCACCAACAGGTCGACATCGCCTGCCGCAATCGCTTTGCCGCTGGACGAAACATAGTCCGCCGGCTTGGCCACGAAAGCCACTTTCGGCGTGTGCTGCCGCTTGGCCGCTTCGTCGACATTGGCGATCAGGCCCATGCGCAATGCGCCATAAGCGCGGATGGTTTCGAACATCAGCAAGGCTTTCGGATCACCGTTGATCGCGCCTTGCAGCTCGGTGCCCTTGTAGCCGATGTCTTCGGCGTTGACGAAAATCGTCGGGATGCCGGCGTTGATCATGGTCGCCTTGAACGTACCTACACCGGGTACTTCGAGGTCGTCCACCAGGTTGCCGGTAGGGAACATCGAACCGCCAGCGCCCTCTTCGTCCGCTGCCGGATCGAGGAATTCGATCTGCACTTCCGCCGCCGGAAAGGTCACGCCGTCGAGTTCGAAATCGCCGGTTTCCTGCACTTCACCATCGGTGATCGGCACATGAGCGATGATGGTCTTGCCAATGTTGGCCTGCCATACGCGAACCACGGCAACGCCGTTGTGCGGAATGCGGCTGGCATCGACCAGACCGTTGCTGACCGCGAACGAACCGACCGCTGCCGACAGGTTGCCGCAGTTGCCGCTCCAGTCCACGAATGGCTTGTCGATGGAGACTTGACCGAACAGGTAGTCGACATCGTGATCAGCCTTGGTGCTTTTCGACAGGATCACGGTTTTGCTGGTGCTGGAGGTGGCGCCGCCCATGCCGTCGATTTGCTTGTCGTACGGGTCGGGGCTGCCGATCACCCGCAGCAGCAACGCATCGCGGGCCGGGCCTGGAACCTGGGCCGCTTCAGGCAAATCCTTCAGGCTGAAAAACACGCCTTTGCTGGTGCCGCCGCGCATGTAGGTCGCGGGAATCTTGATTTGCGGTGCATGAGCCATGGTGTTGCTTACTCCTTAGCTTGAAAACGGACACGGGACTCAAAGTCCCGTGTCGGTACAGCCTGTGTTAGACGGCTACTGCCGACTCTTCGAGGAAGTCCTGGGCGAAGCGTTGCAACACGCCGCCCGCCTCGTAGATCGACACTTCTTCGGCGGTGTCCAGACGGCAAGTCACCGGCACATCGACGCGCTCGCCATTCTTGCGATGGATCACCAGCGTCAGCTCGGCGCGTGGCGTGCGATCGCCAATCACGTCATAGGTTTCGCTGCCGTCGATGGCCAGGGTGTGGCGGTTGGTGCCAGGCTTGAACTCCAGCGGCAACACGCCCATGCCCACCAGGTTGGTGCGGTGGATGCGCTCGAAACCTTCGGCGGCAATCGCTTCGACACCGGCCAGGCGCACGCCCTTCGCCGCCCAGTCACGGGACGAACCCTGACCGTAGTCGGCACCGGCAATGATGATCAGCGGCTGCTTGCGATCCATGTAGGTTTCAATCGCTTCCCACATGCGCATCACTTTGCCTTCCGGCTCGACGCGGGCCAGCGACCCCTGCTTGACCTTGCCGTTTTCCACAACCATTTCGTTGAACAGTTTCGGGTTGGCGAACGTGGCCCGCTGCGCGGTCAGGTGGTCGCCACGGTGCGTTGCGTAAGAGTTGAAGTCCTCCTCCGGCAGGCCCATTTTTGCCAGGTATTCGCCGGCGGCGCTGTCGAGCATGATGGCGTTGGAAGGCGACAGGTGATCGGTGGTGATGTTGTCTGGCAGCACCGCCAGCGGACGCATGCCCTTGAGCGGACGCGCGCCGGCCAGTGCGCCTTCCCAGTACGGCGGACGACGGATGTAGGTGCTCATTTCGCGCCACTCGTACAACGGCGCGACTTTCGGGCCGGTGTCTTCGTGGATGGCGAACATCGGGATGTAGACCTGACGGAACTGTTCCGGCTTCACCGAGGCTTTCACCACGGCGTCGATTTCTTCGTCGCTCGGCCAGATATCCTTGAGGCGGATTTCCTTGCCGTCGACCACGCCCAGCACGTCCTTCTCGATGTCGAAACGGATGGTGCCGGCAATCGCATACGCAACCACCAACGGCGGCGAAGCGAGAAATGCCTGCTTGGCGTACGGGTGAATCCGACCGTCGAAGTTACGGTTGCCGGACAACACCGCCGTGGCGTACAGATCGCGGTCGATGATCTCTTGCTGGATCACCGGATCCAGCGCACCGGACATGCCATTGCAGGTGGTGCAAGCGAAGGCCACGACGCCGAAACCGAGCTGTTCCAGCTCATCGGTCAGGCCGGCTTCATCAAGGTACAGGGCCACGGTTTTCGAGCCCGGCGCCAGGGACGACTTGACCCACGGCTTGCGGGTCAAGCCGAGCTTGTTGGCGTTGCGCGCCAGCAGGCCGGCGGCGATCACGTTGCGCGGGTTACTGGTGTTGGTGCAGCTGGTGATGGCGGCGATGATCACCGCGCCGTCCGGCATCTGGCCTGGCACATCCTCCCATTTACCGGAGATGCCTTTAGCGGCCAGGTCCGACACCGCCACCCGGGCGTGCGGGTTGCTCGGGCCGGCCATGTTGCGCACCACTGAAGACAGATCGAAAGTCAGGCCGCGCTCATATTGCGCGCCTTTGAGGCTGTCGGCCCACAGGCCGGTGGTCTTGGCGTAGTTCTCGACCAACTGCACCTGCTCGTCTTCACGACCGGTGAGCTTGAGGTAGTCGATGGTCTGCTGGTCGATGTAGAACATCGCCGCCGTGGCGCCGTATTCCGGGGCCATGTTGGAGATGGTCGCGCGGTCGCCGAGGGTCAGCGCGGAAGCGCCTTCACCGAAGAACTCCAGCCAGGCACCGACCACTTTTTGCTTGCGCAGAAACTCGGTCAGCGCCAGCACCATATCGGTCGCGGTGATGCCCGGTTGCAGTTTGCCCGTGAGTTCGACGCCTACGCTTTCCGGCAGGCGCATCCACGACGCGCGGCCGAGCATCACGCTCTCGGCTTCGAGGCCACCGACACCGATGGCGATCACGCCCAGCGCATCGACATGCGGGGTGTGGCTGTCAGTGCCGACGCAGGTATCAGGGAACGCAACGCCGTCACGCACCTGGATCACCGGAGACATTTTCTCCAGGTTGATCTGGTGCATGATGCCGTTGCCCGGCGGGATCACGTCGACGTTCTTGAACGCCTTCTTGGTCCAGTTGATGAAGTGGAAACGGTCTTCGTTGCGACGGTCTTCGATGGCGCGGTTCTTCTCGAACGCCTCCGGATCGAAGCCACCACGTTCGACGGCCAGGGAGTGGTCGACGATCAGTTGCGTCGGCACCACCGGGTTGACTTGCGCCGGGTCGCCGCCTTGCAGGGCGATGGCGTCACGCAGGCCGGCGAGGTCGACCAGGGCGGTCTGGCCGAGGATGTCGTGGCACACCACACGGGCCGGGAACCACGGGAAATCGAGGTCGCGCTTGCGTTCGATGAATTGCTTGAGCGATTCGGTGAGCGTGGCCGGATCGCAGCGACGCACAAGGTTTTCCGCCAGCACTCGAGAGGTGTAAGGCAGGGTGTCGTAGGCGCCGGGAGCAATGGCCTCGACTGCCGCGCGGACGTCGAAGTAATCCAGTTTGCTGCCGGGCAGCGATTTGCGGAATTTCGTGTTCATCGTCAGGACTCGGTCACGGTAAATACAAAGGGTGGGGCTGGCGCCGGATTCGAAATCAACACAATCCACTGTGGGAGCGGGCTTGCCCGCGATTGCGGTGGGTCAGCCGACACATGTGTCGAATGTGACTCCGTCATCGCGGGCAAGCCCGCTCCCACAGGGATCTACGCTGTATCCAGATCCCTGCAACAGCCTCCACCATTCAGCGTTGTTCGATTGGCACGAACTTGCGCTGTTCGACGCCGGTGTACTCGGCGCTCGGGCGGATGATGCGGTTGTTGGCGCGTTGTTCGTACACGTGGGCCGCCCAGCCGGTCAGGCGCGAGCAGACGAAAATCGGTGTGAACAACTTGGTCGGGATGCCCATGAAGTGGTACGCCGAGGCATGGTAGAAGTCGGCGTTCGGGAACAGCTTCTTCTGTTCCCACATGGTGGCGTCGATGGCCTCGGACACCGGGAACAACACCTTGTCGCCCACTTCGTCGGCGAGTTTTTTCGACCAGCCCTTGATCACCTCGTTGCGTGGATCGTTGTCTTTATAGATCGCGTGACCGAAGCCCATGATCTTGTCCTTGCGCGCCAGCATGCCGAGGGTGCCCTCGACCGCCTCTTCCGGCGACGAGAAGCGCTCGATCATTTCCATCGCCGCTTCGTTGGCACCGCCGTGCAGCGGGCCGCGTAGCGAACCGATGGCCGCGGTAATGCACGAATACAGGTCCGACAAGGTGGAGGCGCAAACCCGTGCGGTGAAGGTCGAGGCGTTGAACTCGTGCTCGGCGTAGAGGATCAGCGAAACGTTCATCACCTTGACGTGCAGCTCGCTTGGCTTCTTGCCGTGCAGCAGGTGCAGGAAGTGGCCGCCGATGGACTGTTCGTCGCTCACGCAATCGATGCGCTTGCCTTCGTGGCTGAAGCGATACCAGTAGGTCATGATCGCCGGGAATGCCGCCAGCAGTCGGTCGGTCTTGTCGTGTTGCTCGGAGAAATTGTTCTCCGGCTCGAGGTTGCCCAGGAACGAGCAACCGGTACGCATCACGTCCATCGGGTGGGCGTCGGCGGGGATGCGCTCGAGCACTTCTTTCAGCGCTTGCGGCAGGTCGCGCAGCTTGCTCAGCTTGGCGATGTAGGCGCTCAGTTGCGCCTTAGTCGGCAGTTCGCCGTACAGCAGCAGGTAAGCGACTTCTTCGAACTGTGCGTCAGCCGCCAGTTCACGAACGTCATAACCACGATAGGTCAGACCGGCACCCGACTGGCCAACGGTGGACAGTGCGGTTTGCCCGGCAACCTGGCCACGGAGCCCGGCGCCACTGAGTACTTTTGCTTCGGCCATTTCTGTCTCCAATATTCTTGAATTTGTCAGAGAAAACTTATCTCGCTTCCTGTAGGAGCGAGCCTGCTCGCGATGCGGGGTATCAGGCTTCCCGCGTCAACATTGGCGTCCATCGCGAGCAAGCTTCGCTCCTACAGGGCGTTCTTTACTTCTTCGCCGCAAACAACGCATCGAGCTTCTGCTCGAAGGTGTGGTAGTCG
>NZ_RCOB01000022.1:0-31653 GCF_004307665.1 Pseudomonas sp. Sample_16 | reverse complement strand
TTACTTCTTCGCCGCAAACAACGCATCGAGCTTCTGCTCGAAGGTGTGGTAGTCGATGCGATCGTAAAGCTCCATGCGAGTCTGCATGGTGTCGATGACGTTCTGTTGCGTGCCGTCGCGGCGGATCGCGGTGTAGACGTTTTCTGCCGCCTTGTTCATGGCACGGAAAGCCGACAGCGGGTACAGCACCAGCGAAACGTCGGCAGCGGCCAGTTGTTCGGTGGTGTACAGCGGTGTCGCGCCGAATTCGGTGATGTTGGCCAGGATCGGTGCTTTCACGCGGTTGGCGAACAACTTGTACATCTCAAGTTCAGTGATGGCTTCCGGGAAGACCATGTCGGCACCGGCCTCGATGCACGCGGCGGCGCGATCCAGGGCAGACTCCAGGCCTTCCACCGCCAGGGCGTCGGTTCGGGCCATGATCACAAAGCTGTCATCGGTGCGGGCATCGACGGCGGCTTTGATACGGTCAACCATTTCCTGCTGGCTCACGATCTCTTTATTCGGACGGTGACCACAACGCTTGGCGCCGACCTGGTCTTCGATGTGAATCGCCGCCGCGCCGAACTTGATCATCGACTTCACGGTACGGGCAACGTTGAAGGCCGAGGAACCGAAACCGGTGTCCACGTCCACCAGCAGCGGCAAGTCGCAGACATCCGTGATGCGGCGCACGTCGGTCAGCACGTCATCCAGGCCGGTGATGCCCAGGTCCGGAACACCGAGGGAGCCAGCAGCCACCCCGCCACCGGAGAGGTAGATCGCCTTGAAACCGGCGCGCTTGGCCAGCAACGCGTGGTTGGCATTGATGGCGCCGACCACTTGCAATGGATGCTCGCTGGCGACCGCATCGCGGAAACGCTGGCCTGGAGTGCTCTTGTTGGAACTCATGACTCACCTCGTTTGGCTGTCGGGTTAACGCCGTCCTGGTAATGACGGGCGATGTTGCGTTTGGAGGCGCCGATGTGGCGGCGCATCAACAACTCGGCCAGCTCACCGTCACGGTCGGCGATGGCATCGAGAATTCGGTGGTGTTCGGCAAAGGCCTGGTGCGGGCGATTGGGCGTGGTGGAAAACTGGATGCGGTACATACGCACCAGTTGATACAGCTCGCCGCAAAGCATTTGCGTCAAGGTGCGGTTGCCGCTGCCCTGGATGATCCGGTAGTGGAAGTCGAAATCGCCTTCCTGCTGGTAGTAACCGCGGCCGGCCTGGAATGCCTCATCGCGCTCGTGGGTTTCGAGGACGCGACGCAGCTCGTCGATTTCTTCGACGCTCATGCGCTCGGCCGCCAGACGACAGGCCATGCCTTCGAGGGACTCGCGAATTTCGTAGAGTTCGATCAACTCGGCATGGTTGAGCGACACCACCCGTGCGCCGACGTGCGGCACGCGCACCAGCAGGCGCTGGCCTTCCAGGCGGTGGATAGCCTCGCGCAGCGGGCCTCGGCTGATGCCATAGGTACGGGCCAGCTCCGGCTCGGAGATTTTGCTGCCCGGAGCGATTTCGCCCTTGACGATGGCCGCCTGGATACGGCGGAAGACGTTCTCGGAAAGCGTCTCCGAATCATCTTGGGTAGAAACCGGGGGATCGAGTTGATCCAACATATTGTCGACACCTTGAAAGCCAATGCCGCAAAAACTAACGAATACGCAGGGCTTAGTCAAAGGATAAATAGATATTGTCGACAATCGTCTAATAACCGCTTTGTTTTATGATCGTTCCTGCGCTCTGCGCAGGAATGCCGCCTGGAACGCTCCGCGTTCCCCAGCGACGCCGGGCTCGAGTCCTGACGCGGAGCGTCACTGGATGCGTTTCCACGCAGAGCGTCGGAACGATCAACAATGCGGCGCCCTCTGTTTATAGCCACCGGCCAGCGCTGGCGCCAACAAACCACCGTGCTAGAATGCCGCCCGCATTTGTTTGTCACATCTGCACGGTCTGTCATAAAACACTGATAGGCATACGAAGGAGCTTGCGCAGCAATGCCAGGGTCTTGAATCGAAGTACGGCCCGCTGCGCACCAGGATTTATGAGACTCAAGCCCTTTTCCACCTTCCTTTTTATTCTTTGCCTGCCGGGTTTTGCCGCGGCGGGGGAAAAGACTGTGTACGGCCTCAATGAGTACGCTTCCCTGGGCGGTATCGACCTGGAAGTGGCCGCCAAACTCGACACCGGGGCGAAGACCGCCTCCCTGAGTGCCCGCGATATCAAGCGCTTCAAGCGCAATGGCGAATCCTGGGTGCGCTTCTACCTGGCCATCGATGCCGCCCATTCACACCCGATCGAACGACCGCTGGCCCGTGTCAGCAAGATCAAGCGCCGAGCCGGTGACTACGACCCTGAAGAAGGCAAGAAGTACACCGCCCGTCCGGTGATCGAGCTGGATATCTGCATGGGCTCGGCTTTACGCAGTATCGAAGTGAACCTAACGGACCGAAGTGCCTTCCAATACCCGCTCCTGATCGGCTCCGAAGCGCTCAAACGCTTCGATGCGCTGGTCGACCCCAGTCTTAAATACGCTGCCGGCAAACCCGCCTGCGCTACCGACGCTCATACCGCAGAGTAATTCCAATGCGCTCTCTTACCCTTCATCTGAAAATGCTGATCGCCATCCTGGTGGTATTGGGCATTTCAGTTACGGCCTATCAGATCTTCGTGCTCGGCATTCCCGTCACCGAGGACGCCACCGACGACTTGTGGAACATCGACGCCAAGGTCGAGTTCGTCGCCAGTGCCAAAGACCCGGTCAAGATCCAGATGTTCGTGCCGCCGCTGAGCCGTGACTATGTCAGCCTCAACGAGAGCTTCATCTCCAACAACTACGGCGTGGCCGTGAACCGCGTTGACGGCAACCGCAAGGTGACCTGGTCGGCGCGCCGGGCCAAGGGCAACCAGACGCTGTATTACCGCTTGGTGCTGACCAAGCGCTACACCGCTGAAAAAGCCAAGATCAAAGGCCCGACCTTCCGCGACAGCATCGCCATCGAAGGCCCTGAAAAAATCGCTGCCGAAGCCTTGCTCGCGCCGATCCGCCAGCATTCGGCCGACGTCGAGACCTTCATCAGCGAAGCCATCAAGCGGGTCAACAACAGCAACGACGACAACGCCAAGATGCTCCTGGCTGGCGATCCGACCCCGGCGCACAAGGCGAAGATCGTCGAACTGCTGTTGTCCATCGCCCACGTCCCGGTGGAAAAGGTCCACACCGTCCGTCTGGTGGCCGACCAACCACAGACACCGGAACTCTGGTTGCGCAGCTTCAACGGCACCGACTGGCTGTATTTCAACCCGGAGACCGGCGAACAGGGTCTGCCGACCGACCGCCTGCTGTGGTGGACCGGCGATGAAAACCTGATCACCGTCGATGGCGGCAAGAAAGCCACTGTCACTTTCAGCATGAACAACAGCGAAATGAACGCCATTCGCCTGGCCAAGCTGACGGATGAAAACACCGACGCCAACTTCCTCGAATACTCGCTGTACGGCTTGCCGCTGCAAACCCAGCAGACGTTCATGATCATGGTGATGATCCCGATTGGCGTGCTGGTGATCCTGGTCCTGCGCAACCTGATCGGCATCCAGACACTGGGCACGTTCACGCCGGTGCTGATTGCCCTGGCCTTCCGCGAAACCCAGCTCGGCTTCGGCATCGTGCTGTTTACCATCATCACGGCGTTGGGGCTGTCGCTGCGCTCCTACCTCGAACACCTCAAGCTGCAAATGCTGCCAAGGCTTTCGGTAGTGCTGACCTTTGTCGTGGTGTTGATCGCAGCCATCAGTTTGTTCAGCCACAAACTCGGTCTGGAACGCGGGCTTTCGGTTGCACTGTTCCCGATGGTGATTCTGACCATGACCATCGAACGCCTATCGATCACCTGGGAAGAGCGCGGCGGTGGCCATGCCATGAAAGTGGCGATCGGCACCCTGTTCGCCGCCTCCCTGGCGCACCTGATCATGAGCGTGCCGGAACTGGTGTACTTCGTGTTCACCTTCCCGGCGGTCCTGCTGATTCTGGTGGGCTTCATGCTGGCGATGGGTCGCTATCGCGGGTATCGCCTGACCGAACTGGTGCGTTTCAAGGCTTTCCTGAAAAAGGCTGACGCTTGATGTTCGGCTTCTGGAAAACCTGGAAGGCCCTGGAAGCCCGGGGCATCATGGGCATCAATCGGCGTAACGCCGACTACGTGCTCAAATACAACAAGCGCAGCCTGTACCCGATCGTCGATGACAAGATCATCACCAAGGAGCGCGCCATCGCCGCCGGCATCCATGTGCCGGAACTGTATGGCGTGATCTCCACGGAGAAGGAAATCGACAAGCTCGGCGAGATCATCGGTGGGCGCAACGACTTCGTGATCAAACCGGCCCAGGGTGCCGGCGGCGATGGCATCATCGTGGTAGCCGACCGTTTCGAGGGCCGCTATCGCACGGTGTCGGGCAAGATCGTTGCCCACGAAGAGCTTGAGCACCATATCTCCAGCATCCTCACCGGTCTGTATTCGCTGGGTGGCCACCGTGACCGGGCGCTGATCGAATACCGAGTGATCCCGGACCAGATTTTCAAGAGCATCAGCTACGAAGGCGTGCCGGATATCCGCATTATCGTGCTGATGGGTTACCCGGTGATGGCCATGCTGCGCCTGCCGACCCGTCAGTCCGGCGGCAAGGCCAACCTGCACCAGGGTGCCATCGGCGTCGGCGTCGACCTCGCCACCGGCTTGACCCTGCGCGGCACCTGGCTGAACAACATCATCGCCAAGCACCCGGACACCACCAACGCGGTGGATGGCGTGCAACTGCCCTACTGGGACGGTTTCATGAAGCTCGCCGCCGGTTGCTATGAATTGTGTGGGCTGGGTTACATCGGTGTCGACATGGTGCTGGACCAGGAAAAAGGCCCGCTGATTCTGGAGCTCAATGCCCGGCCGGGCCTGAACATTCAGATTGCCAACGATTGCGGGCTGACGTTGCGTACTCATGCCGTCGAGGCACGACTGGAAGAGTTGAAGGCCCGCGGCGCGACTGAAACCGTCGAAGAGCGGGTGGCGTACGTGCAGGAGATGTTTGGGCATATTCCGCCGGTCGAGGGCTGATCCTGATCTGATCGTTCCCACGCTCTGCGTGGGAATGCCTCAATGGACGCTCTGCGTCCGCTTTGGGACGCGGAGCGTCCCGGGCTGCATTCCCACGCAGAGCGTGGGAACGATCGACAAGCACTCAACCTGCCAATCCCCGACATCCCTCTAGGAGCAAATCCCCGAGGGGACTACAATCGCCACCCCGCCTCGATGGCTGATCCAACCCGCCCATGCTGACCTGCTCCGTACACCCGCTGCCCTATCGCGCCAACCCCGCCGAGTACTTCGCGGCCATTCGTCATGCCCCTGGCGCCGTGCTGCTCGACAGCGGCCGCCCCAGCGCCGACCGTGGCCGCTTCGACTTGCTCAGCGCCTGGCCGCTGGAACAACTCACGGTCTTGCCTGACGAGAATGGCGGCGATTTCCTGCAACGCCTTCGCGACAATCTGACACGACTGGGTGAAGCACAAGTTCCCCATGAGCTGCCGTTCGCCGGTGGCCTGATCGGCTACCTCAGCTATGACTTTGGCCGCCATCTGGAGAATCTCCCCAGCCAGGCGCAGGACGACCTGCAATTGCCGGACGCGCGTTTCGGTTTATACGACTGGGCGCTGATCAGCGATCACCAGCAGATGACCAGCCAGCTGGTGTTCCACCCGACATTGGCCGACAGCGAACGTCAGCGCCTGATCCAGCTGTTCAGCCACCCCGCCGGCGAAACAGTCCTGCCATTCAAATTGCAATCGCCGATGAATGCCGATCTGAGTGCCGATCAGTATCGCCAGGCCATCGAGCGTATTGAGCAATACATCCAGGCCGGCGACTGCTATCAAGTCAACTTCGCCCAGCGTTTTCGCGCGCCTTGCGCGGGTGATCCATGGGCGGCCTATAACGCATTGCGGCTGGCGTGCCCGACACCGTTTTCCGGGTTCCAGAGCCTGCCCGACGGTGGCGCCGTGCTCAGCCTGTCCCCGGAGCGGTTCGTCAAAGTCAGCAAGGGCCATGTCGAAACCCGCCCGATCAAAGGCACACGCCCGCGCGGCCTGACGCCTGCCGAAGATGCGGCAAACGCTGCCGAACTGCTGGCCAGCCCCAAGGACCGCGCAGAGAACCTGATGATCGTCGATTTGCTGCGCAACGACCTGGGCCGCACCTGCCGCACCGGTTCGGTCTCGGTGCCGGAACTGTTCAGCCTGGAAAGCTACCCGAACGTGCATCACCTGGTGAGCAGCGTGACCGGAGAATTGGCGGATGATCGCGATGCGCTGGACCTGATCGCCGGCAGCTTCCCTGGTGGTTCGATTACCGGTGCGCCGAAAATCCGCGCGATGCAGATCATCGATGAGCTGGAGCCCACCCGGCGCGGGCTGTATTGCGGTTCTTTGCTGTACCTGGACGTGCGCGGTGAAATGGACAGTTCCATCGCCATTCGCAGCCTGTTGGTCAAGGATGGGCAGGTGTGTTGCTGGGGCGGTGGCGGAATCGTCGCGGACTCCGAGTGGCAGGCCGAGTATCAGGAATCGATCACCAAGGTGAAGGTCCTGCTCGATACCCTGCAGAACCTATAGCCTTTTGTGGCGAGGGAGCTTGCTCCCGCTGGGATGCGAAGCACCCCCAAACCAGACACCGCCTACAGTCAGATAGAAGGCATGACCGGGTTGCGACTGCTGCGCAGCCGAGCGGGAGCAAGCTCCCTCGCCACAGGTGATGTTTACAAACTCAAGGTACGGTTGGAAGCCTTGATGAACTCCTGCTTCAGTTCCTCAAACGTATGCACCGCCGGGAACTGCGGGAACTCTGCAATGACGTTATCCGGCGCGTGGAACAGAATCCCCGCATCCGCTTCGCCCAGCATCGTGGTGTCGTTGTAGGAATCCCCCGCCGCAATCACTCGGTAGTAAAGGCTCTTGAACGCCAGGACTGACTGACGCTTGGGATCTTTCTGACGCAACTGATAGCTCGTCACCCGCCCGCTGTCATCGGTGATCAGACGATGGCAGAGCAAGGTCGGAAAGCCCAACTGACGCATCAGCGGCTGGGAGAATTCGTAGAAGGTGTCCGACAGGATCACCACCTGAAAGCGTTCGCGCAGCCAATCGACGAACTCGATGGCGCCGTCCAGCGGCTTGAGGGTGGCGATCACTTCCTGAATATCCGAAAGCTTCAGGCCGTGCTCGTCGAGAATCCGCAGGCGCTGTTTCATCAGCACGTCATAGTCGGGAATGTCCCGAGTGGTGGCCCTGAGGGATTCGATCCCGGTTTTTTCGGCGAAGGCGATCCAGATTTCCGGAACCAGCACACCTTCAAGATCCAGACAGGCAATTTCCACAAGACACTCCCATTTGTATTGTTTATTGGTCGAGCGAGCTAAAAGACTGCCGAACTCTAGCGATTCCGCCCCCACCGCGCAACGCAGAGGACGCCCCGACCGACGCCGCTTTTTGTTACCATCGGCCCAATATAGAGCGCCCAGCGCCACCGACCTGTAGGAAGCCGCCCTGATGAGCCCAACGTTCGACGTCGTGGAACTCGCCACGACCTATGCCAACAAATCCGCCCAGGACATCCTGAAACTCGCGTTCGCCGAGTTTGGCGATGACTTGGGGATATCTTTCAGCGGTGCCGAGGATGTGGTGCTGGTGGACATGGCCTGGAAGCTGAACAAGAACGTCAAGGTGTTCAGCCTCGACACCGGCCGCCTGCATCCCGAGACGTACCGTTTCATCGATCAGGTGCGCGAGCACTACAAGATCGACATCGAACTGGTGTCACCGGACTACACCAGGCTCGAACCGTTCGTGAAGGAAAAAGGCCTGTTCAGTTTCTACAAGGACGGTCATGGCGAATGCTGTGGCATCCGCAAGATCGAGCCGCTGCGTCGTAAACTCTCCGGCGTGAAAGCCTGGGCCACCGGCCAGCGTCGCGACCAGAGCCCCGGTACCCGCAGCGCTGTTGCGGTGATGGAGATCGACACCGCGTTCTCCACCCCGGAACGCACCTTGTACAAGTTCAACCCGCTGGCACAAATGACCAGCGAAGAAATCTGGGGTTACATCCGCATGCTGGAATTGCCCTACAACAGCCTGCATGAACGCGGCTTCATCAGTATCGGCTGCGAGCCCTGCACTCGTCCGGTGCTGCCGAACCAGCACGAGCGCGAAGGCCGCTGGTGGTGGGAAGAAGCCACCCAGAAAGAATGCGGGCTGCATGCCGGCAACATCATCAGCAAATCCAACACATAAACCACTGTAGGAGCGAGCCTGCTCCGGGCGGCGTTCCGACGATGGTCGTCAACGATAACGCTGGGTGACTGATACCCCGATGCGTTCTCGGGTTCATCGCGAGCAGGCTCGCTCCTACAGGACGCATGACCCTCTCAACAAATGTGTACACACGAATGTCACCATCGGTGCCATTTATGTGTGCACTTTTTGTTTAAACGCCCCCTAAAGTTACATTTCTGCTGGTGCATGACGGCGTCAGCCCTGCGCAGAAATTCCCTTCCTGAAATAAATACCTGTTCAAACGGTCAATTTATATCGACGATTTTTCAGTGACTTGGCGAAAAGCCATAACAAAACGAAATGAACAACGGAATTCATAGAACGTAAGGCTGGCAGGGATCTCGCTTAAGTGCATGCATGTTTTGTATACAATACATTCAAAACATACACACACTTTAGATCCGCAAGCCTGAAGCGCCCTATCCCGTACAGGCTGCAGATGCCCCGTAACCAATGATATTCGCTACACCGCGACGAAGATTTGTCGAGCCATGCGCTCATGCACAGTCATCGCGGCGTCGAGCATCAGGAGCCTGCCGGAATGCCTACAAGTCTTTCAAACAACAAACTTGCGCTGGATCTGCCCTCCTCCCACACCCCACCAACCGCTGTCGATCAGTTCCTTGATTCCTCTGTGGTGCTCAGTCCTCGCCTGCACAACAAAGACCTGGCGCCAACCAAGGCCGAAGGCCGGCGCTGGGGTCGGTACAGCATCTTCGCGTTGTGGACCAACGACGTGCACAACATCGCCAACTATTCGTTTGCTATCGGTCTTTATGCGTTAGGCCTTGGCGCTTGGCAGATTCTCCTGTCCCTGGGGATCGGCGCAGCGCTGGTGTATTTCTTCATGAACCTGTCTGGCTACATGGGCCAGAAAACCGGTGTGCCGTTTCCGGTCATCAGCCGGATCAGCTTCGGCATACACGGGGCGCAAATTCCTGCGTTGATCCGCGCGGTCATCGCCATCGCCTGGTTCGGCATTCAGACGTACCTGGCCTCGGTGGTCTTTCGCGTCTTGCTGACGGCGATCCACCCCGGCTTCGCCGAGTATGACCACGACTCGATCCTCGGGCTGTCGACCCTGGGCTGGATCTGCTTCGTGGCGATCTGGTTCGTGCAGCTGGCGATCCTCGCCTACGGCATGGAAATGGTGCGGCGCTATGAGGCGTTTGCCGGACCGGTGATTCTGCTGACCGTCGCCGCCCTCGCCGGCTGGATGTATTTCCAGGCCGACGCAACCATCGCCTGGTCAATTCGCGAACCCCTGAGCGGTGGCGAGATGTGGCGCAACATCTTTGCCGGTGGTGCGCTGTGGCTGGCGATCTACGGCACGCTGATCCTGAACTTCTGCGACTTCGCCCGTTCGTCGCCGTGTCGCAAAACCATCAAGGTCGGAAATTTCTGGGGCCTGCCGGTCAATATTCTGGTGTTCGCCGCCATTACTGTCCTGCTGTGCGGCGCTCAATTTCAGATCAATGGCCACATCATTGAAAGTCCTACAGAGATTATCGCCTCGATCCCCAACACGTTCTTCCTGGTCCTCGGCTGCCTGGCATTCCTGATCGTCACCGTGGCGGTGAATATCATGGCCAACTTCGTTGCCCCGGCGTTCGTGCTCAGTAATCTGGCGCCGAAGTACCTGACGTTCCGTCGTGCCGGCCTCATCAGCGCGGCCATCGCCGTGCTGATCCTGCCGTGGAACCTCTATAACAGCCCGCTGGTGATCGTGTACT
Source organism: Pseudomonas sp. Sample_16 (assembly GCF_004307665.1). Classification (NCBI taxonomy): domain Bacteria; kingdom Pseudomonadati; phylum Pseudomonadota; class Gammaproteobacteria; order Pseudomonadales; family Pseudomonadaceae; genus Pseudomonas; species Pseudomonas sp. Sample_16. The sequence continues at coordinate 21,555 of NZ_RCOB01000022.1, read as the reverse complement.
TCCTCTCTGGCCTCGGCGCCCTGCTGGGTCCGCTGTACGGCGTGATCATGGTCGACTACTGGCTGCTACGAAAAGGCCGGATCAACGTGCCGCAGTTGTACAGCGAGGACCCGAACGGCGCTTATTACTACAGCCGTGGGGTCAATTTGCGCGCCGTGGCGGCGTTTATTCCCGCAGCGTTGATCGCCATCGTCCTGGCACTGGTACCGGGCTTTCATTTGGTGTCGCCATTCTCCTGGCTGATCGGCGCTGCGATTGCAGGGTTGCTTTACCTGATCATCGCCAAACGCCAACCGCACTACGCCGACATCAGCGGCGAAGCCATCGCGGTCGACAACGCCAGCCACTGACTCCATCGCGGCCCTCCAGCGTCGGGCCGCGAAACCACCCGCTATAAGGAGATCCCATGCGAATTCTCGTGGTCAACGTCAACACCACCGAATCCATCACCCAGGCCATCGCCCGCTCTGCCCAGGCGGTGGCCGCGCCCGGCACGGAAATCGTTGGCTTGACACCCTTCTTCGGTGCCGACTCCATCGAAGGCAATTTCGAAAGCTACCTGGCCGCCATCGCCGTCATGGACCGGGTGATGTCCTACGATCAGCCATTCGATGCCGTGATCCAGGCCGGATACGGCGAACACGGTCGCGAAGGCTTGCAGGAGCTGCTCAACGTCCCGGTGGTGGACATCACCGATGCCGCGGCGAGTACCGCGATGTTTCTCGGTCATGCGTACTCGGTGGTGACCACCCTCGATCGCACGGTGCCGCTGATCGAGGATCGCTTGAAACTCTCGGGTCTCTGGGATCGCTGCGCGTCGGTGCGGGCCAGCGGGTTGGCGGTGCTGGAACTGGAGCACGAGCCGCAACGCGCACTGGAGGCCATCGTGCATCAAGCGGAGTTGGCAGTGACTCAGGACAAAGCGGAAGTCATCTGCCTGGGCTGCGGCGGCATGGCCGGGCTCGACGAGCAGATTCGCCAGCGTACCGGGGTGCCGGTGGTGGATGGCGTAACGGCGGCGGTGACCATTGCCGAGTCGTTGGTGCGTTTGCGGTTGTCGACGTCAAAAGTGCGCACGTATGCGACGCCACGACCGAAGAACATCATTGGCTGGGCGCAGAAGTTCATGCGCTAGATCGCGTTATCGTTCATCGCCGACAAGCCCGGCTCCCACTGGATCTGTGGGAGCATGGCTTGCCCGCGATGGCAGCACCTCGGTATTGTGCCTGACTGAAACCGCACTGAACCACATTCCCCCCCCTGCGTACTGCCCTGACAGCATCCTCGCCAAAACGAAGCCATCGCACCCGGCCATTCCGTGACCTGTCGGTACCAGGCATGAACGCTGAACCCTCGCGTGTCGATATCAGGCCAGGAGGCGACGCGGACAGGCAACTGAATCGTCGGACAAGCCGGGTAAGGTGACGCGTCTTTTCATCTCAAAAACCACATCACGATGATGGGTTTGATAAGAACAGCAGCGTTTGAACGGTGCCGCTTTGAATGGGTGCACAGCAGTCGACGAATGATGGTTCGTCGCTGTTATCAACACGCTTAAATGTCGATCAGCAGAGAAAAATAAACCAATGATTAGCCCGAGCTCAAAGGATTCCAATGGCCAATTGGCGCAGGGCTTCAAGCCTCGTCACGTAACAATGCTATCCATCGCCGGGATTATCGGCGCCGGTTTATTCGTTGGCTCAGGACACGCTATTGCAGCGGCTGGCCCGGCAGTCCTGCTGGCCTATCTGTTCTCCGGTCTGCTCGTCGTTCTGGTCATGCGCATGCTCGGCGAAATGGCGGTAGCCAACCCGGACACAGGCTCGTTCTCCACTTATGCCGACCAAGCGATAGGTCGCTGGGCTGGCTTCACTATCGGCTGGCTGTATTGGTGGTTCTGGGTGCTGGTGATCCCTATCGAAGCGTTGGCCGCAGGCCACGTGTTGAACCAGTGGTTCCCTCAGATTGATTCCTGGTTGTTCGCTTTGGTGTCGATCATTGCTTTAGTGATTACCAATCTGTTCAGTGTTTCCAAATACGGCGAATTCGAATTCTGGTTTGCCATGGCCAAGGTGGTGGCGATCATTGGTTTCATCGGCGTGGGTTTCGCCGTGTTGATGGGTTGGGTTCCCGACCGAGAGGTCAGCGGCTTGAGCGGCCTGATGGCCGAACACGGCGGGTTTGCCCCTAACGGCCTGTCGGCGGTGGTAGGTGCCTTCATCACGATCATGTTCAGTTTCATTGGGACCGAGGCGGTCACCATCGCTGCCGCCGAATCCAATAATCCGGCGCAGAACATTGCCAAGGCCACGCGTTCGGTAATCTGGCGCATCGGGGTGTTTTACCTGCTATCGATTTTCGTCGTCATCTCCGTGGTGCCCTGGAACGATCCACTGCTCGCCCAGGTAGGTTCCTACCAGCGCGCACTGGAAATCATGAACATTCCCCACGCCAAGTTCATGGTGGACGTGGTGGTCCTGATCGCCGTGGCCAGTTGCATGAACTCCTCGATCTACATTGCTTCGCGCATGCTGTATTCGCTGGGCCGCCGTGGAGACGCGCCGAAAGCGCTGAAGGCAACCTCCTCGGAAGGCGTGCCGCGTGCAGCAGTCATTGCCAGCACCCTGCTGGGCGCGTTGATCACTGTGTGGAGCTACTTCATGCCCGCCGGGCTGTTCAACTTTCTGCTCGCCAGCTCCGGTGCGATTGCCTTGCTGGTGTACCTGGCCATTGCGGTGTCGCAGCTGCGCATGCGCCGAATGTTGCGTCGGCAGAACATCGAGCTGACCTTTCGCATGTGGCTGTTTCCATGGCTGACCTGGCTGGTCATTGTGTTCATCTGCGCAGCGCTGGCTGTCATGATGATCACCCCGGAGCACCGCACCGAAGTCAGTTCAACCATCGGACTGGCGTTGGCGATTTCCCTTATCGGCCTGTTGACGTCGCGTCACCCCGCCCAGGCTGCGAGCGTGACCTCGGTGGGATAAACCACGCAGGTACATGCGCTAAAGGTAATACCGCCCACGCCGAGCGTGGCGGTATTACTCGTTCCAGCCGCTCAGACCGCAACCGATCCCTGCCAGGAAATGCCCCCGATGTCATCGAAGCCCACCGTGCCCGACGGTACGACTCAATCCGTCGGTTTTCTGCTGCTGGATCAATTCACCCTGATTTCCTTGGCATCCGCGGTCGAGCCATTGCGCATGGCCAATCAGTTGTCGGGGCGAGAGCTGTATCGCTGGCATACATTCAGCTCCGATGGAGCGCCTGTCTGGGCCAGTGACGGTGTGTCGATCACGCCAGATGCTTCATGGAACAATCCCTGTGTCGCGGACACGGTCATCGTGTGCGGTGGTATCGGCATCCAAAGCGTGATTACCCGCGAACACGTTACCTGGCTGCAAGCCTTGGCACGTCAATCCAGACGATTAGGTGGCGTGTGCACCGGAAGCTGGGCACTCGCAAAAGCCGGGCTTCTCGACGGCTACGAGTGCAGCGTGCATTGGGAATTTCTGGCCGCCATGCAGGAGGCTTTTCCACGCGTGAGCATCAGTGCAAGTCTCTTCACCCTGGACCGAAACCGGCTCACTAGCTCCGGGGGAACAGCGCCACTCGACATGATGCTGCACCTGATCGGTCGCGATCATGGTCGTGAATTGTCTGCAGCCATTTCCGAGATGTTTGTTTACGAGCGGATACGCGACGAACAAGACCACCAGCGCGTTCCGCTCAGGCATGTGCTGGGCACTCATCAACCCAAGCTGCAGGAGATCGTAGCGTTGATGGAAGCCAATCTCGAAGAGCCGATCGAGCTGGATAATCTTGCAGAATATGTGGCTTTGTCACGTCGACAGCTGGAACGGCTATTTCAGAAATACCTGCACTGTACGCCGTCACGCTACTACCTGAGGTTACGTCTTGTTCGGGCGCGGCAACTGCTCAAGCAAACATCGATGTCGATCATTGAGTTGGCGTATGTCTGCGGTTTCGTCTCCACGCCGCACTTTTCCAAGTGCTATCGCGAGTACTTTGGTGTGCCCCCCAGTGAAGAGCGTACCGCTAGCGACATGAGCCGCAAACCGCCATCACGGGAGACGATGCAGCCGTCATCGTCCAAACCACTGACCGCATTCGACCAGGCACGAAACGAATCCACCTTTGCCAGTGTTCGAATGATTGATCGTTCTCAATTGTCGCAATCATGCTGACTGGCCGCCCCTGTCGCGCCTCGGTCGACCGCCATGCTCAAAGCGCACTGAACCGCCCCGCCAATCCCCGCTCTGCAAACTGCTCAATAATGAAATCGACAAACGCCCGGGTCTTGCCCGGCAACAGTTTGTGCTCGGCGTAATAGATCGAGATATTGCCGTCATCGACATACCAGTCCGGCAAAACCCGCTGCAAGGTTCCGGCCTCCAGATAGCCCACGGCGAATGGCATGCTCACCAGCGCGATGCCGAGGCCTTGGGTCGCCGTGGCACAGGCGGCTTCCGAATCACTCATGGTCATGCGCGCCTTGAGGGTCAGCGGACTGTGTTGCTGAGTGCGGCTGGTCAATTGCCAGGAACGCACGCGCCCCGTCTGCGGCGAACGAATCAGAATGCCGTCGTGTTGCCCGAGATCGTCGGGTTCGACAATGGCTGCACGCTTGGCCAGGTAATCGGTGCTCGCCACCAACACCCGATGGGCCGGCGTCAGTTTGCGCGCCACCACGCCTTGAGGCAGTTCGAATCCGCCACCAATCGCCGCATCGAAACCCTGACCGATCAGATCCACCTGGCGGTTATCGAAATGCCAGTCAGGATTGATCGCCGGATAACGCCGCAAAAATTCCCCCAGCAACGGCACGATGTACAAACGTCCGAACACCGTGCCCATGCTGACCTTCAGCGTTCCGGCCGGACGTCCCTCGGCGCTGGCGAGGTTGGCCACCGCATTCTGGATGGTGTGCAGACTGGCGCTCACCTCACTCAGAAACAACTGACCGGCCTCGGTCAGCGTCAGGCTGCGGGTACTGCGTTGAAACAACCGCACGCCCAGCCGTGCTTCCAGCTTGGCCACGCTCTTGCCCACCGCCGCAGGCGTCAGGCTCAGGCGGCGCGCGGCTTCGGCGAAGCTGCCGACTTCGGCGCTGCGCACAAAGCATTCGATACTGCTGAAGGTTTCCATAGGCGCCACTATAAACTTTTGGTTTACACAGACTATCTCAATTGCGGTCTACTCAGAGGGTAATCCTCAATCGATACTAGGCTCCATCAACCCGGCATCTCGCCTGGGGACTTTGGAGAACGAAATGACTACGCAGAACCTCAGCGGCAAAGTGGCTTTGATCCAGGGCGGTTCCCGCGGCATCGGTGCCGCCATCGTCAAACGCCTGGCCGCGCAAGGCGCGACGGTAGCCTTCACCTATGTCAGTTCCACCGCCAAGGCTGAAGAACTACAAAATGGCATCATCGCGGACGGCGGCAAAGCACTCGCCATCAAGGCCGACAGCGCCGACGCCGAAGCCATTCGTAACGCCGTGAATGTGACGGTGGAAACTTTTGGTCGCCTGGATATCCTGGTCAACAACGCCGGCGTGCTGGCCGTGGCTCCATTGGAAGATTTCAAACTTGAAGATTTCGACCAGACCCTGGCCATCAACGTGCGCAGCGTGTTCATCGCCACTCAGGCCGCTGCCAGACACATGAGCGAAGGTGGTCGGATCATCAACATCGGCAGCACCAACGCCGATCGCATGCCCTTCGCCGGTGGCGGCCCGTATGCCATGAGCAAGTCGGCGTTGGTTGGCCTGACCAAAGGCCTGGCCCGTGACCTCGGCCCGAAAGGCATCACCGTCAACAACGTGCAACCAGGCCCGGTCGACACCGACATGAACCCGGCCAGCGGCGACTTCGCCGATAGCCTGATCCCGCTGATGGCGGTCGGTCGTTACGGCACGGTTGAAGAGATTGCCAGTTTCGTTGCCTACCTGGTGGGTCCTGAGGCGGGTTACATCACCGGCGCGAGCCTGACCATCGACGGTGGCTTTGGCGCGTGATGGTTTGAACAAGATGCAGATCCGGGAGCGGACCTTTCCGCTCCCACAGGGTCAACCTTTCAGGTGGCGATAACTCTGTACCGCAGCGCCGAACACCACCGCACCCGCCGCAATCGCCAGCCAGAACCCGCTTCTGGCGCCGAATGCATCGACCATCCAGCCCGAACCCGCCGCACCGATCGCCACGCCGATACTCAGCCCGGTGACCAGCCAGGTCAGGCCTTCGGTGAGCTTGGCCGGCGGCACGATCTGCTCCACCAGCGCCATGGCGACAATCAAGGTCGGGGCAAAAAACAGCCCGGCAACGAACACCGCCAATGACAAGCCGAGAATGTTTACCGCCAGCAACAGCGGCAACGTCGTCACCGCCGTGGCAACCCCGCCGTAAAGAAACAAACGCGGCAACGGCACTTTCGAACGCAACGCACCGAAGGCCAAACCAGCCATGCAGGAACCAATGGCGTACACCGACAGCACAATGCTCGCCGCCGCCGGTTGCCCCTGCTGTTGCGCGAAAGCCACGCTGACCACGTCCACCACGCCGACAATGGTGCCCATGGCGACCATCAACACCATCAGCAACTGGATTTCGGCGCTGCGGATGATCGACGCCGCATGATGTTTTTCATGGGGATGCACCGGCGGCTCAGTGCTGCGCTGCAATACAAATGCGGTGACGCCGATCGCCAGCATCAACAACGCGGCCAACGGCCCCGCCTCGGGAAACGCCACCACGCACAACCCCACCGACAACGGTGGCCCGACGATGAAGCAGACTTCGTCCAGCACCGACTCCAGGGCATAGGCGGTTTGCAGTTGCGGCTGACCGCGATACAACTCGGTCCAGCGCGCCCGCACCATCGCCGACATGCTCGGCATGCAGCCGGCTATCGCAGCGAACACAAACAAGGTCCAGTTCGGCGCCTGCAAGCGCGTACACAGCAACACCAGCAACAACGCCCCACCACCGATCAATGCCGACACCGGCAGAATCCGCCGCTGGCCAAAACGGTCCACCAGCCGCGATACCTGCGGCGCACAAAACGCCGTGGCCAACGCAAACGTCGCCGCCACCGCGCCGGCCAACCCGTAGCCACCCTGCAACTGCGAGAGCATGGTGATCAGGCCGATGCCCGTCATGGAAATCGGCATGCGCGCGATCATCCCGGCCAGCACGAAGGCCCGGGCGCCGGGGGCTTTGAACAATTCGCGATAGGGGTTGGCCATGGATGCAGCTCTCGTCAGTGGCCGTGCAAATTGCCATAAGGCGCAATGGCGCGAAAGCGTGGAATTGTTGGTTGAATGTGAAGCCCCTTTCACCAGCGCATTGGCCAGGATCGGGCCGCCCTTGCGGCACCCATCAAACTGAACTAGATTTTCCATCCACCACGCGTCACGTCTGAAGTTCACTAGCATTCTGGTCCGCAGTAACGTCCGGTAGCGAAGACACACAGGAGTCTTGCTATGGAAGAGTTACTGATTCTGGTCAGCCCAAAAGACCGCCAGACCGGCTTCGCCCCCAAGATGCAGGTCCATCAAAAAGGACTGCGTCACCGCGCCTTTTCCGTGTTTATTTTCGATCGCAACGCACGTCTGTTACTGCAACAGCGCGCACAGGGCAAATACCACTCGGCAGGCCTTTGGACCAACACCTGTTGTGGCCATCCGCGTCACGGTGAACGAACGCTTGCGGCAGCACAACGACGGTTGCATGAAGAAATGGGCCTGTCCTGCAAGCTGTTGAAGGTCTCGACGCTGCTCTATCACGAATCAGTCTCGAACCAGTTGATCGAGCACGAATACGACCATGTATTTGCTGGCATCTGCGATATCGATCCTGTTGCCAATCCTGAAGAAGCGCAGGATTGGCAATGGCTTGAGCTGTCGAAAATCCCCGATGTCCTCAACGCCACGCCGCAGATATTTACCGCGTGGTTTCACCGGATATTTGAACGGTTTGGCCTCGACGGCGTGCGACATTGGCAAGAGAGTGCCGTGAGCTTCACACCGAGCCGCCGGCCAAAGCCGCGCTGGCAGGTACCGCCGCTGTATTGCCCGATGCCTGTCAGAATCGATGAAGCACTCGCCGCAGAAGTCGATGAACGGCTTATGAGCTGGATCGAAAAAACCGGTATTTTCGCTGGCCAGCAGCACAAGATCCGTGCCTCAGGATTCGGCAGGTTCGCCATGTTGTGCCATACCGACACCGACGATCCGGATCGTCTGCTGCTATCGGCCCAATGCATCGCCGCATTATTTGCCGTCGATGACTATTACTGCGATGACGAAAGCACCGGGTCGGTACCGGCACTCGTTGGCTCGCGTTTATCCATTGCACTCGCTGCACTTGAACCTGCACACCTGACCGAAGGTTTTCGCACTGATCTGGAAAAGGCACTGGACAGCGATCCCGTGCTGGTAGGCCTGCGCGCATACATGGGGCGGGTCGGCGAATTCGCCACACCCGCGCAAATCGCCCGGGTCCGTCATGAAATCATCGCCATGTTCGTCACGATGACTGCCGAAGCTGCCTGGCGTATCAACGGCGTGACGCCTGCCCTCTGGGAATACCTGGCTCAGCGCCAGACCAACAGTTTTCTGCCCTGCATGTCGCTGATCGACATCATCGGTGGCTATGAGCTGCCGGCCAATGTTTATTGCGCTCCGGCCGTGCGGCGGGTCACGACGCTGGCCGCCAGCGCAACCATCATCGCCAACGATCTGTTTTCGGCGCCCAAGGAAAGCCTGGTTGAAGTAGGCGACTTCAATCTGCCGCGGCTGTTGATGGCGGAACAGGGCTGCTCAATCGAAAAAGCCATGCAGCTCAGCGCAACTATTCATGACGATGTGATGCGCCTGTATGAAAGCGCCGAACAAGCGCTGCTGACGGATCAAAACCCGCAACTGCAGCGTTATCTGGCAGGGGTGAAAAGTTGGGTGGCGGGCAGTCTGGAGTGGCATCGCCACAGTGGTCGATATCAGATCTGACGGGGACAGGCCTAGTGGCTTGGGTGAAGATGATTTCGGGCTCGGCATGAACTCTCACGGGTGCCCGCCAGTCAGCTGATTAAGTCCCAGGTTCCCGGAGTTTCGCGACAATGGCCGATCACCCCGAAAGCCAAAGCCCCATCGACGCCCACGGTATTATCGGCGACATGCGCAGTGCCGCATTGGTCAATGACAAGGGCAGCGTGGATTTTTTCTGCTGGCCGGAATTCGACAGCCCATCGATCTTCTGCGCCCTGCTGGACAGCCCCGAGGCCGGGATATTCCAGCTGTCCCCGGACTTGCCCGATGCCCGTCGCGAGCAAATCTACCTGCCGGACACCAACGTATTGCAAACCCGCTGGCTCAGCGATCGCGCCGTGGTCGAAGTCACCGACCTGCTGCCCATCGGTGACAGCGAGGACGACCTGCCGCTGCTCATGCGCCGGGTACGGGTGGTCAGCGGCAAGGCAACTTTTCATATGTGCTGCGCCGTGCGACACGACTATGCCCGCGCCACGACCCGTGCCCGTCTCGACAAAAAAACGGTGATTTTCGAAGCCACCGATCAACCTTCCCTGCGCCTCGCTGCGGATCAGGCGTTACACATAGCGGCCCATGCGGCCGTCGCCGAATTCACCCTCGAACAGGACCAGACCGCCGAATTCCTGCTCGGCGCCGTCGACGATCCGCGCTTCAAGGAAGGCGCTACGCAACTTTGCCTGCAACGTACCTTGAAGTTCTGGCGCGACTGGATCGGCCAGTCCAACTACCGCGGTCGCTGGCGGGAAATGGTCAACCGTTCAGCCCTGGCGATGAAGCTGCTGACCTCGCGCAAACATGGCGCCATCCTCGCCGCTGCAACCTTCGGCCTACCGGAAACCGCCGGCGGCGAACGCAACTGGGACTATCGCTACACCTGGATCCGTGATGCCTCCTTCACCGTGTATGCCTTCATGCGTTTGGGCTTCGTCGAAGAGGCCAACGCCTACATGCGCTGGTTGCGCGAACGGGTCAGCGACTGCCGCGGCCGGCCGATGAAACTCAATATTCTGTATGGCATCGATGGACGTCAGGAACTGCCGGAAATCGAACTCACGCACCTGTCCGGTCATGGCGGGGCGACACCGGTGCGCATCGGCAACCTGGCTTACGCCCAGGTACAACTCGACATCTTCGGCGAGCTGATGGATGCGGTGTACCTCGTCAACAAGTACGGCGAAGCCATTTCCCACGAAGGCTGGAAGCACGCTGTGGAAGTGGTCGATCAGGTTTGCGAAACATGGAACCAGGAAGACGTCGGCATCTGGGAAATGCGCGGCGAGCAACATCACTTTCTGCATTCGCGCCTGATGTGCTGGGTGGCGCTGGACCGGGCGATCCGTCTCGCCTCGAAACGTTCGCTGCCGGCCCCGTTCGCCCGTTGGGACCAAACGCGCCAAGCCATTTACGCCGACATCTGGGACAACTTCTGGAGCGAAGAGCACGGGCATTTCGTCCAGCACATCGGCGGCACCGGCCTCGACGGATCAATGCTGCTGATGCCGTTGGTGCGCTTTGTCAGTGCCAAGGACCCGCGCTGGCTGGCGACCCTCGACGCCATCGAAAAAAACCTGGTGCGCGACGGCATGGTTTACCGCTATCACAACGAACACACCCACATCGATGGCCTGCCGGGCACAGAAGGCGCGTTCGCTGCCTGTTCCTTTTGGTACGTTGAATGCCTGGCCCGCGCAGGGCGCTTGGAAAAGGCCCATCTGGAGTTCGAGCAACTGCTGCGTTATGCCAACCCGTTGGGACTGTACGCCGAAGAGTTCGACAGCCACGGGCGGCAAATGGGCAATACGCCGCAAGCGCTAACGCACCTGGCATTGATCAGCGCTGCGTGTTTTCTCGATCGAAAATTGAGTGGCGAGAAGAGTTTTTGGCAACCTTGAACGGGGTGTTGAACCGGCGGTCAATGGACGCTTCGCCTCAGGTTTGTCGAATGCCCATGCCCTACATTTTTTAAACGAAATCGCTGGAAATACCCTGTTGCCAGCCGCAACAACCCCACCTAACATTCCGAATCAGCGGGTACAGCGGAGCTGTCCAACATCCCCGAATTCAAGGAACCAGAATGTCCCAACGCATCCATCGCAGCATCGACCTGCCCCTTCGAACCGGCCTCAATCGCGACCAACTGTGGGACGCCTCCGACAAGGGCCTGATCAAATGCTGGGAAGTCGGCCGCCAGCGAGCCGCCCGCTTCCCCGACCTGGCCCAACAATGCCTCGCCGGCGAACTGCCGGTGCTGGGCTGGAAAGGTGGCGTCAGCCGCAGCCTGAAAAAACTCGAAAAATACGGTTCACTCAAATACCTCGCGCAGTGGCAGGGCTTGCGTGGGGAAGATCTGGATGTGGATTTGGGCGAAGAGCGGACGTTGACCTGCTCACGTACGAAAATGGTGGTGACGTTTACGCCGGATCGGGCGAAGTATTTCAATCAGGTGACGGAAGTGGAAACAGGCGACTAGACACTGACCGAGAACCGCTCACGATAAGCCTGCGGCGTAACCCCCATCGCCCGCAGAAAACTGCGGCGCAAGGTTTCTTCGCTGCCGAACCCGCATTGTGCGGCGACCCGTTTGACCGGTACGCCGGTATCGCTGAGCAATCGGCGCGCGGTTTCGACCCGGATCAGTTCAATGGCCCGGGCCGGGGTCTGGCCGGTCTCGGCGCGGTAATGACGGACGAAGCTGCGCTCGCTCATGCCCGCCTGGAGTGCCAGAGTGGGAATGCCAAGATCTTTGCCGAGGTTTTCGCTGATCCAGGCATGAAGTTCGTCGAATCGGCTGTCTTCTTTCTGCAGGGACAGGGTCACGCTGAATTGCGATTGGCCACCGGGGCGCTTGAGAAAGACCACCAATTGCCGGGCAACTTCCAGGGCCATGTTACGGCCCAGGTCGGCTTCCACCATTGCCAATGCCAGATCGATGCCGGCGGTCACCCCGGCCGAGGTCCAGACCGGGCCGTCGTTGATGAAAATCGGATTGGGCTCGACCCGCAATTGCGGATGCTGCTGCGCCAGCTGTTCGCATCGGGTCCAGTGGGTGACCACGCGACGGCCATCCAGCCAACCACTGGCCGCCAGCAGGAATGCCCCGGTGCACACCGAGGCCACTCGTCGGCAGCCTGCTGCATGCTCGCGTACCCAGGTCACCAAGGGCTGATCCTGCGCCGCTGCGTACACCCCCCAACCACCCGCGATGATCAAGGTGTCACTGCCCTGTCCCGGTAACGGCTCGGCCAACAATGCCAGCCCCGCCGAAGACATCACCGCCCCGCCGCCGCTGGCAATCACCGTCGGCGCATACGGTGCTGGCGAGCCTTGCTGACGGGCGATGTCGTTGGCCGAGGCAAACACCTGCAACGGTCCGGTGACATCGAGCAACTGCACATTGGCAAACGCGAGTACGTGAATGGTTTTCGGCATTTTGGCGTAATTCGTGGGGTGATTGGCGTATGCGCCAAATCCTAGGCGCCTACAGTGAAGTCGTCCAGCCACTTCAGGAGAAAAACACCATGACTTTGCAGATCGGTTTTCTGTTGTTTCCACAGGTGCAACAACTCGACCTCACCGGCCCTTACGACGTGCTGGCCTCGTTGCCGGACGTTAAAGTGCATCTGATCTGGAAGGACTTGATGCCCATCACCGCCAGCACCGGCCTGCTGCTGAAACCGACCGTCACCTTCGACGAATGCCCGGCGCTGGATGTTATCTGTGTCCCCGGTGGCAGCGGCGTCGGTCCGCTGATGGAAGATGAGCAAACGCTCGCCTTCATCAAGGCGCAGGCCGCAAATGCGCGTTATGTGACGTCGGTCTGCACGGGCGCACTGGTGCTCGGCGCGGCCGGTTTACTCAAAGGCAAACGCGCCACCACGCACTGGGCCTATCACGAATTGTTGACGCCGCTGGGGGCGATTGCGGTGAAGGACCGGGTGGTGCGAGATGGCAACCTGCTGACCGGTGGCGGTATCACCGCCGGCATCGATTTTGCCTTGACCCTGGCGGCAGAGCTGTTCGATCAGGACACCGCCGAGCTGGTGCAATTGCAACTGGAATATGCCCCGGCCCCGCCATTCGCAGCTGGGAGCCCGGAAGCTGCGCCAGCCGGTGTGCTGGAAGAAGCCCGAAAACGCGCAGCGGCCTCGTTGAAACTGCGCAGGGAGATCACCGAACGCGCAGCGGCGAAGCTCAATCGGCAATAAACAATGGCTGCGGGACGAATCATCCCGCAGCCAGACTTTTCTATCGCCCATAAAAAAACCCGCCGAAGCGGGTTCTTCCAAGACCATTACGACTCCCTGTCGTGAGCAATCCCTGCAAATGGCCGATCATCCATGATCCTGAGCACTCCTTGTGCTTCAGTGGATGGGGCCAGAATACGCATCGGATCCAATCCGCAATAGACGACATAGTTGTTACGGCGTGTAAGACATTCGCCATAGCACCCCTTCCGAAAACCCTTGGGGCCCTAAGGCATCACGCTTCGCAGCCGTAAATATTCGGGTTGAACGCATGGCCGTCAGTCACCTTCTCGCTCACGGGCCTTGGCGTTCTCGGCCAGAAACTGTTCGAGTCTGCTCAACTGCTCCTCCCAGCCACGGCTATCCATGTAATACGCCTCCTTCTGGCGTACGTCGGGAATGTGCGCGAACCCCGACTCGGAAACCTTGAGCAGCGTGCCGTCCTCAAAGTCTTGCAATTCGAATTTCACCAGCGTGGTGGGTTCCTGCGAGTAGTCGATCTTCGGATTCACCGCATAAGGATGCCAGCGGAAGGAAAACAATTGCTGCGGCTCGACCCGCTCGACCAGTACATTCCACAGCACATGCTCGTAACCGGGATACGTCACCTGCCCCTGCGTCCACTCGCCGGCAATGAAGCGCCTGCCTTCAAGCGCCACGCCGAACCATTGCCCGAACGCCTCGGCATCGACCAATGCGCGCCATACATGGGAGCGCGGCGATTTAAGCGTGATTTTGCGCTCAAAACTATTGGGTACTGGTTTCATACGTCACCTCCTGTTCTGAACAACAGTAGGCTTCTAAGACCACATGTCCAGCCTGAAAGTTGTATGCAAGCAGATCAACTGTCGTAATCGTGCACCTGACAGCGACGCAGGCTTCGCTACACTGCCCCCTACTTTCATCGCCACCGCGAGATTTTTTCCATGTTCGTACGCTTTTTCCTGGCGCTGACGCCCTTGATGTTCGCCACCCTGACCCATGCCGCCGTGAACTGCGACAACGCCACCGATCAGGCGACGATGAACCAGTGTGCGTCGCAGCAGCATGCGGCGGCTGACAAGGAGTTGAACGCGCTTTACCAGCAAATCACTGGCCGCCTGAAAGGCGACCCCGACCGCAAGAAACTGCTGTTGGGCGCGCAACGTTCGTGGATTGCGTTCCGCGATGCCGAGTGCAAGTTTTCGGCGTCTGGTGTGGAAGGCGGGAGTGTTTATCCGCTGATCTACAGCAACTGCGTGACGGAGTTGACCAAGGCGCGGGTCGAGACATTCAAGACCTACCTGAAGTGTCAGGAGGGGGATTTGGGGTGTCCGGTGCCGGGGGTTTGATTCTCTGTTGTTCTTGAGGGCCTCATCGCTGGCAAGCCAGCTCCCACAGTGGATTTGTGGTGTGGTCACAATCGTGTGAACACCGCTGAACCCTGTGGGAGCGGGCTTGCCTGCGATGGCGCCAGATCAGGCAGCGCAATTACCGGACAAAAATCTGCGCCGTGGTAATCGCCATATCCCCACCCGGCAACTTGATGCTTCCCGTCTGTTTCAGGCTGTCGGCATCGAAGATCGCCACATCGTTGAAGGTCCCTGCCAGGTAAATCTTGCTGCCATCCTTGTTGAAGGAAATGCAGTAGTAGGAGTGATCGAGCGTCGCCGCCTGGAGCATTTTCTTCTCCTTGATGTCGTACTTGGCCAGGCGATTGAGCACGCCGAACATCAGGTTCGGGTCTTTCGGCGAGCGCATGCCGCTGAAATAGATTTCGGTCAATGGCCCGAAGTCGGTGGTTTCGGTCTTGCCGGTTTTCAGGTCGACGCTGAACAGGCCATACAGGTATTCGGCGGTGGCCGGGTCCTGCTTCTTGTCCTTGAACTTTGCGGCGGTGTACAGCAGCGAAAAATCATGCCGGTAGGTCTGCTGGTTCCACACGTAGAGCACGTCCGGCGCGCTGTAGTTCGCGCGTTTCCAGTGACGACTCGGGATCAGCACGTCGAACTTGCCGGTTTGCACATTGACCTTGTAGACGTCCGCCCCCGCCACATACAGCGTGCCGTCATCACCGCTCTGCATGATGGTCAGCTGCCGCGGCGCCGGGAAACTGCGCACAGGCTTGGCGTCCATGCCGCCGTCGGTCTTGTACACATCGAGCCGAGGCTGCTGCACTTCGTAGCGGTCGTTCATCCTCAGCGTCGGGTTGGCAACGGTGTACAGCTCTTTCCCGTCGTGGCTGACCGTGAAAGCGAACATCGACTTGGCTTTCTCGCCCGGCTTCTGGGTGATGCTGGCGTGGAACACCTGTTTGCAGCTGTCCAGCTCAACGCCGTAGACATCCGCGTAATGATTGTTCAGCACGTAGGCGATCTTGCGATCCGGCGACAACTGCACGGTGCCGGGTCCGAAGGCGTCAGGCATCTTGCAGGTCTTGAACAGTGTGTCGGTAGCCAGGTCAATCACGTGCAGGTTGTTGGGGTAGTTGGTGGTCAACATATACTCGTGACCGTCTTGCAACGCGGCATTTTCCTCGGCCAGAACATTGACCGAAAGGCTGCTCATAACGGCGAACGCGGCCAGGCCGCAGGCTTTGATATTACGCATGCTGGAATCCTTCTGATGTCCGATCACTTGTCTTTCGGAAAGACAGTGCCGAGGTTGCGCCAGTTGTCGTTGGACGCTTGGGCATCCTTGTTCCAGTCCGGGTAAGTGCTCATCATGTCCGGCACCTGCGCCGGCCACCAGCATGGGTCGGAGCAGCCATAAAGGTCTGCCTCCATCGGCTGGCACAGCGACGACACACCGCCGAACGCATCGATTTCCCAACCTGGGTCAGTGGTCGAAGCGCAGCCCGCCACGGAGCTCATCGCCACCACTTCTTCGATGCGGTTTTCATCCGCGGCCTGATCCAGCTTCAACGCTTTGTTATTGATTGCCTTGAGATGTTTCATATCAGTGAGCCTTGCGCGGAGTGATGTAGCTGCTGATGAACGCAGGGTTGTGAGCCATGATCCGGGTGTAGACCTCGATGCCGAAGTCGACCCAGTCACGCATCAGTTCGCAATAGTGATAGGTCGGGTGAGTCGGATCGCCGTAACGGGCGTAGCTCTCGTGGTAGCAACCGCCGGAGCACAGATTGCGAATCTGGCAGTCTTCGCAGCCGGTGTTGGTACGGTCCAGGCGTTGCGACAGGAAGTCGTTCAACTCCACCTGCTTCACGCCGCTGTGGACGTTGCCGAAGGTCGGCAGGCTCGAACCGGTAAAGCGGTGGCACAGGTTCAGCTCACCCTTGTGATCGACCGCCAGCATCTTCAGGCCCGCGCCGCATGGCAGGGCTTTTTTGTGGCCTTCATGGATGTCGGTGATCAGTTGGTGCAGGTTGGAGAAGCCGATGTTGCGGTGCTCAAGCGCCGCTTCCAGATAACGCCGACCGAGCTTCTTCATGTTGGCGAAGACTTCGATCAGTTCATCGCTGGTCAGGTTGAACGTACTGATGTCGCCTGAGGTGACCGGGGCAAAACCAACCTCGGCAAAACCCAGTTCATTGAACAGGTGATCCCAGATGGTTTCGACGTCGGTGACGCCCGTGGTCAAGGTCACGCGCGCCCCCACCGGACGGCTGTTGTAGCGCGACAGCAGCATCTCGGCCTTGCGCCGCACCACATCATAAGTGCCCTGCCCGCCAACGGTAATGCGATTGCGGTCGTGTACGGTTTTCGGCCCGTCGATGCTGACCGACAGACCGAACCGGTGCGCATTCAGATAGTCGACGGTCTCTTCGGTGAGCAGCGTGGCGTTGGTGGTCATCACGAACTCGACGAACTTGCCGGCCTCGGCAAATCGTTTCTCACAATAATCGACCATGTACTCGATCAGCTTGCGATTGCTCAGCGGTTCGCCGCCGAAGAAGACTACGGTGAAACGCTCTTCGTCCGGCGATTCGCGCAGCAGCATTTCCACCGAGGCAATCGCGGTTTCGACGTCCATTTTCTTGCCGGCTGACGGCTTGTCGAGATCTTCCTTGTAGCAGTAGGTGCAACTCAGGTTGCAGCCGGTGTTGACGTTGAGCACCACGGTATTGATCGCCGTGCGCTCGACGCGTTTGGTGGCGATGTCCGGGGTCAGCGGTGAGCCGTCGCTGACCAGTTCCAGGGCCATCAGCTCGCGCAGGGTTTCGGTGATTTCTTCACCGTTGAAGCGCGCAGCCAGACGCTGGATCAGGTCGTCCGAAGAACACCCCGGTCCACGCAAAGTATCGATGATGGTGCCTGTCAGTTCATCGCTGGCGAACAGCGAACTGCTGGGAATATGAAACAGCATGCGGTCGGCATCGACGTGCACTTCGTGCAGATTACGCTCGACCAGATTCAAGATAGCGCCCATTGCAACCTCCTGTGCAGGCCCCGGGGTACGGGGCTTGCGGTCATTCCGAAAAGTGTCTGTAAACGCTTGCGTTCAGTCAGCTCAAGGAATGGGTGGATTGTTCCAGCGTTGCACGGTGACGATCATGTGGCCTTCGCCGGTCAGGGATTTCCCTGCGTCATCGACGGCGGCGATCACCTTGAGGTTGCCGGCATTGTTGGTGGACATTTTGCGCGCAGGGTTCGGCCCGGCGTCGCCCGGTGTGAATACGCCAGTGTCGGCCTGCATGGTGCCGGCGAACTTGACGTCTTCGTCTTCCTTGGCGCGATCGTCGAAGGCCTCGACCTTCCACTGCGCCGGGAACACGCCGATGCGATATGGCTTGCCGTCAGTGCCCTTGCCCCAGGCTTCAGCATCGAAACGGCCCTGGACTTTCGGCGTCGAACCACCGCCATCACCGATCCGCGCCACCGAGAATTCCGGTATGACCTTGACCTGATCGATCTTGCTGTAGACCGACAGGCTCGGGCCTTTCAACGTGCCGACGGTGACCACGCGCAGGCCTGGCTGGGCGTTGGCGCCAGCCTTGAGTTTGACCCTGATTCGCTCAGGGCTTTGCTCGACGACCTGCACCACTTCCACACCCTTGCCGAAGTTCGGCTTGCCGCTCAGGCCGCTGCCGATCAGGGTGATCTCGGTTTCACTACCGGCCTTCACATAGCCAGGTTGCACCGCCAGGAGACGCTGCGAACCCTGTTTCGCAGCGACGAAGTCCAGACCACGCTCATCGTGCTCGGCCTCGAACATCCGGCCCTGCATGGCATTGCCTTGGGCGGCGAATACCTGGCGCATGGTCACGCCGTCGATGCTGACATTGCCGCGCCATTCATAGCCGGTGTAGAGAATCGCACTGCCGTCGCCATTGAACGGCGTGCCGTCGGCGTACTGCCCTTTGACGCTGACCTTGAAGGTGTCGCTGCCGTCAGCAGTCACGCTCATGACACCGGCCAGCTCGCCTTTGCCCGGCAAGTGGCCGCTGAAGCTCCAGTCGCCTGCCAGCGCCTCGCTCTTCGGCGCGCTGCTCTGCCATTTTTTCCAGGCCGGGTTGTCCAGCGGATAACGCTTGGCCAACAACGGCACCATTTCTTTGCGGGCGAGATCGAACCAGTCGCGGTCGCGGGACAGCGCCTGATATTCCAGGGACGGCCATTGGCCAAGGTGGAAGTTCACCAATCGCTCCCATTCCTGGGCCGGACGTCGCTGCAGCGCGACCCGCGCACCGGAGTGGCAGCGGCCGCACATTTGGCTGGTCTGATCGTCGAACTGCTCGACGGTGTTGAGCCGGCGCTCCATGGCATAACGCACGCCGTCGGTTTCGCTCGGCGCCAGCCCCTGAGTGTCGGCAAGGTACTTGACCAGCGTGCGGCGATCTTCATCGCTGATCTGCAAACCGTGCATGGTCTGCATGCGGGCGATGCTCATCAGCCAGCCTTCCGGTGTCTTGCGCTGGTGGCTGATACGGCTCAGGGCGTTATTGGCTTCAGGGGTGTGACAGCCCTGACACGTTTCCTTGAGGATGGTCTGGGCGTCGCGGGCTGCCAGGCTGTAGGGCGAATGCAGGGCTATGCAAGCGGCCACGGCCAGCAGGCCGGCGCTCATGCCTGATCGGAGTCTTCTCTTCATCAACGTCTAACCTCGCACGGTGCTTTCTTATTTTTGTGGCTTATCGTTTTTTATGGTTTCTGCCGTCGGCGGCGAGCCGCTGACGGAGGCAAGAGAAACGTCTGCGATGAGCAATACACGGAGCGTGCCAGCTTATGAATATCTATTTGAATCAATGACTTGACATAATCCACCTGGATTTTCGACGGGCATATCAACGGCGGGCACGTTCTATTTCGCGACAGCTGTTGCAACCTGAGACAAGCATAGCTGCAGCCTTTGTAGGAGCGAGCCGGCTTGCGATGGACGTACGATAACGTTGGGTGTCTGGCTGCACTGGTTGCCTGGACGTTTTTCGCGAGCAGGCTCGCTTCTACAGAGGAGATGAGATTCTCAGTTCGTCGCAATTTGCGACGTTTATCGATCACGGGATGATCCGCAGAGAATCTGTGACGCCCCGACAAACAGGGCCTTCGGGCCAAAAAATCACAACTGGCACAGCCATTGCGAAAGACCTCGTCACAACGAACAAGACGAGGTTTCATCATGTCGCTTCCAAACCTGCTTCCAGCCACTTCGGCATTCATCCAGCGTGCCCCGCGCATGCTCATCGGCAGTGACTGGGTCGCAGCCGCCGACGGCCAGACCATGCCGTTGCACAACCCGGCCACCGGCGAGGTGCTGTGCGTGGTGCCGCGAGCCACCGCGGACGATGTCGACCGCGCCGTACTCACCGCCCGCCAGGCATTCGATGATTCCGCCTGGACCCGCACCCGCCCCCGTGAGCGACAGAACCTGCTATGGAAACTCGCCGACCTGATGCAGCGCGACGCCGAACTGCTGGCGCAGCTGGAATGCCTGAACAACGGCAAAAGCGCCGCCGTCGCCCAAGTGATGGACGTGCAACTGGCCATCGACTTCCTGCGCTACATGGCCGGTTGGGCGACCAAGATCGAAGGCTCGACAGTCGACGTGTCGGCACCGTTGATGCCCAACGACCAGTTTCACAGTTTCATCCGTCGTGAAGCGGTGGGCGTGGTCGGTGCCATCGTCGCCTGGAATTTCCCGCTGCTGCTGGCCTGCTGGAAACTCGGCCCGGCCCTGGCCACCGGTTGCACCGTGGTGCTCAAACCTGCGGATGAAACCCCACTGACCGCACTGAAACTCGCCGAACTGGTGTTGGAAGCGGGCTATCCGGAAGGCGTGTTCAACGTCGTCACCGGCACCGGCATCACCGCAGGTTCCGCCCTGACCCATAACCCGCTGGTGGACAAACTGACCTTCACCGGCTCGACCGCCGTGGGCAAGCAGATTGGCAAGATCGCCATGGACTCCATGACCCGGGTGACGCTGGAACTGGGCGGAAAATCACCGACCATCGTCATGGCCGACGCCGACCTGAAAACCGCCGCAGCCGGTGCTGCCAGCGCAATTTTCTTCAATCAGGGACAGGTCTGCTGCGCTGGCTCGCGCCTGTATGTGCAGCGCAAGCATTTCGACAATGTGGTGGCCGACATCGCCGGTATCGCCAATGCCATGAAGCTCGGCAATGGCCTGGACCCGAGCGTTGAGATGGGGCCGCTGATTTCGGCACGTCAACAGGAGCGCGTCTACGGCTATATCGAAAAAGGCCGGGAAAGCGGCGCCACCATCGCCTGCGGTGGTGAGCAATTCGGGCCGGGCTTTTTCGTCAAACCGACGGTGATTGTCGACGTCGATCAGAAGCACTCGTTGGTGCAGGAAGAAATCTTCGGCCCGGTACTGGTGGCGATTCCCTTCGACGACGAAGCCGATGCACTGCGCATGGCCAATGACAGCCCTTATGGACTGGGCGCAAGCATCTGGTCCAATGATCTGGCAGCGGTGCACCGGATGATTCCGCGGATCAAGTCCGGTTCAGTGTGGGTCAACTGCCACAGCGCCCTGGACCCGGCACTGCCGTTTGGTGGCTACAAAATGTCGGGGGTCGGGCGTGAGATGGGGTATGCGGCGATTGAGCATTACACCGAGCTGAAGTCGGTGTTGATCAAATTGTAATTTGTGGCACCCGTGACCCACTGATCGTTCCCACGCTCTGCGTGAAAATGCATCCCGTGACGCTCTGCGTCACCTTCTGAAGTGGAACGCGGAGCGTCCCTGGCGGCGTTCCCACGCAGAGCGTGGGAACGATCAAACTCAAGGTTTGTACCCTTGAGTCAACAGCCACCCCCGAACCACCCGCCCCTGCTCCAC
>NZ_RCOB01000015.1:0-44148 GCF_004307665.1 Pseudomonas sp. Sample_16 | reverse complement strand
GCCTTGCTGCTGTCCTTCATCCCTAGCCTGCGATCCGAAGCCGTACCTTACCTGCAACAACCCGATGCTCTGTACCTGGCCTTTTTCGGCCTGCTTAACCTCACCCTCGCGCCTGTCATCCCCTACTGGAACAAAGGCCCGCGTCATCAACTGCAAAACCTGGTCAGCGCCCTGCTGGTACTGGCTGTCGTTCTGCAAACCCTGACGCTGATCGCGCCGATGCCTGTCATCGCCGGTCAACCTGCCGTTCTGTTCAGCCTGGTCGCCGCTCTGGTTGCGGTTTTTCTGCACCTGGCTATCAGCTTCTACAAATCGTCACCGGCTGCCGCTTCGCCAAGCTACGACATGAGCAACCGCGATACCGGAACCGTCAAGTGGTTCAACACCTCCAAAGGCTTCGGCTTTATCTCCCGCGACTCCGGTGACGATATTTTCGTGCACTTCCGGGCCATTCGCGGTGAAGGCCATCGCGTCCTGGTCGAAGGCCAGCGCGTGGAGTTCTCTGTCATGAATCGTGACAAGGGCCTGCAAGCCGAAGATGTGATCGCCGCTCTGCCTCGCCGCTGATACAAGGCGTAAAAAAACCGCGAACAGCCTGGCTGCTCGCGGTTTTTTATTGCCTGCCACTCAGTAATGCGGCGGCGGCGCCTCTTCCTCGAAAGACTCGAACTGACCGGCCATTTCTTCCTGGCGCTTGAGCAATGCGGCCATCTGCAACTGCAGACGCTCGACTGCGCGCTGCTGCGCTGCCAGCACGTCGTTCAACGACTGGATGGTGTCATCCTGAAACGCCAATTGACTCTCCAGATCGGTAACACGATTTTCCAGGCTCATGATTCAACCCTCCACGAAGGTGAAATCGTCGGTCAGCACCAGACGCAGACGCTCACGAATGGCCTCGACCTGCTCTGCATTGTAAGGCCTGGCCGGGTGTTTACCCCAGATCGGCGCGGGCCAGGCGGCGTCATCCCGCTTGCGCACGATCACATGCATATGCAACTGACTGACGACATTGCCCAACGCCGCGACGTTGAGTTTATCGGCGTCGAATGAATCCTTGAGCAACTCGGCCAGCGCGGTCGTTTCCTGCCACAACTGCTGCTGATCGGCGACATCCAACTGAAATATCTCGCTGATATCGTCACGGCGAGGCACCAGGATGAACCAGGGATAGTTCGAATCGTTGGACAGCAGCAGCCGGCAAAGCGGGAAATCACCGATCGGTAGCGTGTCCTGTTGAAGTATTGGATCTAAAGCGAACACAGCGCGCACTCCCGTCAGGTCATCAATTTCAGCTTAGCGCCCATCCCGAGAGATGTTGCACCAAGCGACTGGACGGCAGCATACCTGCGAACGTCGCAGGCTTCACGACGAACCCTGATGCAAACTCTCGAGGTCCTGATATGGACGCTCCTACGCTCCGAGATGAAACACTTGCTGGCGAAACGCACCAGTACCGAACCGGCAGCCCCGCAAAATGCGCTGAAATGACCGAAAAGCCTCATCAGCTGCTGGGTGACAGGCCGCGATGCTGTATGGATTCAGTACAGCAAATAAAAATTTTTGCACCGAAACCGCACAGTGTGTCTACGCTGACTACTTCGCATATCCGCCAATTACTCAACGGCGGGGTGAACCGGTAACATTTTTGGTTGTCACGCGGCGGTAACAGTATGGTCAACACCATGCGATGGATGGCGTCAAGCCTCACCTACAGCAGGATGAGACCCCCGGATTCATGAGGTTTTACGGCATCGGCCAGCAATGCAGAAAAAAATATCCATGGAATTCTGATTTGTGCACGCTTGTTGCATTCACACCCACATCGTCTATAAGGCTCAGCTGGAAGCGGGAACCTTGAGACTAAATAAAACAGCGGCAGGGTAGCCCGATGGAGATTCAAACGTTTCACCAGGGACTCTTTTTACCGATGCTCAACCCCAACAAAACAGCGTTAAAGTTGTGTCTCCGGTTGCATCGGGGCTGTAAATTTGCGACATCTAGCAAGCTGTTAGCGACAGGGTCGTAAAGAAGCTGAAAGGTTAGATGCGCAAGTATCGCCAACATTGTCGGCGTGATATAAGTTTGCGCCGACACAAAAAGAAAGAGCCGCCCAGATAATAAAACAGGTGGAGCGGCAGTACTCTTCTAAAAACCAAAGGAGCAAATCACGATGCGCGTGATGAAGTGGAGCATGATCGCACTGGCTGTTGCAGCTGGTACCTCGCAGTTCGCAGTGGCGTCTTCCCAGGAAGAATCCAAGGGTTTCTTCGGTGACCAGAGCCTGAAACTGAAAACCCGTTTCGAATACATGAACCGCGACTATAAAAACGGTGTCAGCAACCCATCCAGCGGCACCGCCGGCTATCGTCAGGACTCCGGTCTGAGCCAGTTGCTCACTTACGAGTCGGGCTTCACTCAAGGCACTGTTGGTTTCGGTCTGGACGCCATGGCAATGGGCTCGGTCAAACTGGACGGTGGTTCGGGCAAGCGTGGCAACGGCCTGTTCGCCAACGACAGCGATGGCAACCCGGAAAAATCCCAGGGCAAGGTTGGCGGTGCAGTCAAACTGCGTCTCTCCGACACAGTTCTGAAGTACGGCCAGCAATTCGTAGCCAGCCCAGTGTTCGCTACCGACGACAGCCGTCTGCTGCCAGAAGTTGCCACCGGTACCTTGCTGACTTCCAAGGAAATCAAAGGTCTGGAACTGAGCGCCGGTCGCTTCACCGCTCTGAGCAAACAAACCGGTATGGCCCGTGACAGCATCGGCGGCCTGACTGACGAAGACGGAAACCACGGCAAAGGCCTGAGCGACGGCATCAACATCTTCGGTGCCAGCTACGCCTTCACCGACAACTTCACCGGTGCCGTGGCTGCATCGGATGCCGATGAGTACTTCAAGAAGTACTACGTCAACCTGAACTACACCTTGCCAATCACTGACGATCAGTCCCTGAACTTCGACCTTAACGGTTACAAGACCAAAGGTGACAAGCGCGGTGACCTGGTCGACGCCATCGGCGACGGCACCTTGGGTGTGGACAACAACCTGTGGTCCCTGGCTGCTGCCTATAGCCTCGGCGCTCACAAATTCACCCTGGCCTATCAGCAGTCCAGCGGCGACAACGCTTACTACTACGGCGTTGACGGTAACAGCACCATCTTCGTATCCAACTCCATCCAGATCTCTGACTTCGTGGGCCGCGAGGAGAAATCCTACCAAGCTCGCTATGATCTGAACATGGCTTCCTATGGCGTCCCAGGTCTGAGCTTCATGACCCGTTACGTGATGGGTGACAACATCAAGACCAACGGTCTGGGTGAAGGTAAGGAAAACGAGTGGAACATCGAGTCCAAGTACGTCGTTCAGGAAGGTCCAGCTAAAGACCTGTCCTTCCGTGCACGTTTCGCCAACTACCGTTCGAACGGCGCGTACAGCGGTTACTCGCCTGACGTCTACGACACCCGTCTGATCATCGAGTACCCGCTGAGCATCCTGTAATCAGGGTGTAAAACCGGAAGTACTGTAGATCAAAAAACGCTCACCTTTTCAGGTGGGCGTTTTTTTATGCCTGCCATACACTGATCACGCCAGCAAACAACTTCCGCGAATAACATTAGTACTTTTTTCAATGAACCGATCAAAAGTCACAAAAAAGCCCGAGAGACTATTAATCCCTCGGGCTCATGTAACAACTAATGAAACCAGGCTTACTGTACTGCTGCTTCCTGAACCACACGAACAACCCGCTGTGGAAACGGAATGTCGATACCGGCCTTTTTCAAACGATCACGGGATTGTTCGTTGAACATGAACATCACATCCCAGTAATCCGCAGTTTTAACCCATACACGCAGGGAAACAGTGATCGCACTGTCACCCAGTGTCGAAATAACGGCCTCAGGCTTCGGATCAGTCAATACGCGCGGGTCTTTTGCCAGATCCAGTAACACTTCACGGGCTTTCTGCAGGTCCGCCTCGTAATCAACCCCCACATCAAACACCACTTTGCGGGTTGGCTGGCGGTTGGTATTGGTGATGATGCCGTTCGACAGGTTACCGTTTGGCACGATGATGGTTTTGTTATCACCCGTGCGCAGCACCGTGTGGAAAATCTGGATGCTATCAACCGTACCGGCCACACCTTGTGCTTCGATCCAGTCGCCAATACGGAATGGACGGAACAACAGAATCAACACGCCACCCGCGAAGTTCGCCAGGCTACCCTGCAAGGCCAGACCGATGGCCAGGCCCGCCGCACCGATGGCAGCCACGAACGAGGTGGTTTCCACACCGATCATCGACGCCACGCTGACGATCAGCAGAATTTTCAGAATGATGTTGGCCAGGCTGCTGATGAAGCCTTGCAGCGCCAGATCGGCATTGCGCAATGCAATCAGGCTTCCGAGCTTCTGCGTCACCTTGTTGATCAGCCACCAACCGATGGCCAGTGTGATTACCGCCAACAGCACGCGACTGCCGTATTCCATGATCATCGGAATCCAGGCTTGGGATGCCTTGACCAGGTTATCCACTTCAGCATTCAAGTCCATCTACGTTCTCCTGATTTGCGGCTATCCGGCACGCGAAAAAATAGCGGCAGAAAGACCGACCCGGTGTGGATCAATCGTTTCTGCCGTTGCTTGGGCCTCGGACGCCGAAAACGCCGAGAGGTTCCCGCGTGCGGATCAGTCGCGGAAGTTGTTGAACTGCAGCGGCATGCCGAATTCCTTGGCGCGCAGTACGGCGATGGCTTCCTGCAGATCGTCACGCTTCTTGCCGGTGATGCGCACTTGCTCGCCCTGAATGGCGGCCTGCACTTTCAACTTGGCGTCTTTGACGTGAGCGACGATTTTCTTCGCCAGCTCTTTGTCGATGCCTTCCTTGAGGACGGCTTCCTGCTTCATCAACTTGCCCGAAGCAAATGCATCCTTGACCTCAAGGCACTGCACGTCGATTTTGCGCTTGACCAGCGCCAGCTTGAGGATCTCGATCATCGCTTCGAGCTGGAAATCGGCTTCAGCGGTCAGATTGACGGTCAGGTCCTTTTCCTTGAACTCGAAGCTGCCCTTGCCTTTCAGGTCGTAGCGACGATCGAGT
The DNA here is from genome assembly GCF_004307665.1 of Pseudomonas sp. Sample_16. Lineage (NCBI taxonomy): Bacteria > Pseudomonadati > Pseudomonadota > Gammaproteobacteria > Pseudomonadales > Pseudomonadaceae > Pseudomonas > Pseudomonas sp. Sample_16. The sequence continues at coordinate 39,047 of NZ_RCOB01000015.1, read as the reverse complement.
TCCTTGACGGCGTTCTCGACCGCGTTGGTGACTTCGTGTTTGTCCAGTTCGGATACCACGTCGAACGACGGCATGTAATCTCTCCATTAAATAGGGGGCGCTCGATCAAGAAGGAGCACACCTGGCTTGCGGTAAAAATCCGCGCTGATTATAACGGGTCTTTCCGATCATTCACTGCGAGCCGTCCATGCGCGCGTCAAACAGAGCAAAATTCTGATGTCCACTACCTGGCATGTACTCGGCGCCGGCAGTCTCGGTACTTTATGGGCCACTCGCCTGGCACGGGCCGGGTTGCCGGTGCGGCTGATCCTGCGCGACGCCCGGCGTCTGCAAGCCTATGAAGTGGCGGGTGGACTGACGCTGGTCGAGCATGGCGCAGCGCAGCACTACCCGGTACCTGCCGAAACACCCGATAGTAAAGAGCCGATCGATCGATTGCTGGTGGCCTGCAAGGCCTACGACGCCGAGCACGCCGTAGCGCAACTGGCGCCACGCCTGGCTCCCGGCGCCGAACTGATTCTGTTGCAGAACGGCCTCGGCAGCCAGGACGCCGTAGCCGCACAAGTGCCGCAGGCGCGCTGCATTTATGCCTCCAGCACCGAAGGCGCTTTTCGCGATGGCGACTGGCGCGTGGTGTTCGCCGGACACGGGTTTACCTGGCTGGGGGATGCCGGTCATCCCGCCGCACCAACCTGGCTTGAAGAATTGAACAGCGCCGGTATTCCCCATGAATGGAGTACCGAGATACTCACCAGGTTGTGGCGAAAACTGGCACTCAATTGCGCCATCAATCCACTGACTGTGCTGCACGATTGCCGCAATGGTGGTTTGCAGGAGCACCATTGTGAAGTCGCCACCCTCTGCGGTGAACTCACCGAACTGCTTGAGCGCTGCGGTCAACCGGCAGCAGCGGAAAACCTGCAACAGGAAGTCGAACGGGTGATTCATGCCACTGCGGCCAATTACTCGTCGATGTACCAGGATGTCAGCCACCGGCGTCGGACCGAAATCAGCTACCTGCTGGGCCATGCCTGCAAAATCGCGGCTCGACATCAATTGAATCTGCCACACCTCAATCAACTGCAACAGCGCCTGATTACCCGACTGCACAGCCTTGGATTGCCCAGCGACTGAGCAGCGGCTACGCTGGCCACTTGTTCCTTTGCAGCGATAAACCTGATGCCATTGCGCCAGCGCCTTGAAAACCTGCCGGTCGGCCAGAAACTCCTGGCCGCCCTGTTGGTGCTGTTGACCACTGTTTTGCTGGTCGCCAACCTGACCTTTATCAGCGCCGCGTATTACATTTCCCAGGAAAGCATGGCGCCCCAGGCGCTGCAGACCATCGGACGCCTGGTGTCCAATCCGAGCCTGATTTCCGAAGCACTGACTTCGCCGCAAAGCGCTCAACGCCTGCTCGACGAACTCAACAGCTACTCACCCTTGCGCGCCGCTGCACTATATGACGGCAAGGGTGAACGCCTGGCACAGTTGCAGCATGGCGATCACCTGAGTCTGCCAAAAAAATACGGGCATATCGAATCCTGGCAGGCCACCGAATTTCGCAGCAATCAAGTCATCACCCTGCCCCGCCCAGGTGCCGCGCCGGGTCACTTGCTGTTGGTGGCCAGCAGCGAACTGCCGATGGCGTTTTATACCGGGACCCTGACTGCCAGCCTCGGGATCCTGATTTTCAGTGTCCTGCTTTGGCTGGTCATCGCGAGGCAGATCAAACGCCTGATTACCCGGCCGATCCATCAACTCGAAGAGCTTTCCCGCCAGGTGACCCGGGAAGAGAACTACGCCCTGCGTGCCTCACGGGGCAACCACGATGAAATCGGCAGCCTCGCCGAAGCGTTCAATACCATGCTGTCACGCATTGAAGCGCGGGAGCAGCAGCTCAAACGCGCACGGGACGACTCGCAGGCGGCCTATGACCAGGCTCAGGGCCTGGCCGAGGAAACCCGCCACACCAATCGCAAACTGGAGCTCGAAGTCCAGGTGCGGAGCAAGATCGAGAAGAAACTCACCGGCTTCCAGAACTACCTCAACAGCATCATCGACTCCATGCCATCGGCGCTGATCGCGCTCGACGAACAGCTTTACGTGACGCAGTGGAATCAGGAAGCCAGTGCCCTGTCCGGCACTCGCCTGGATGAAGCCTTGAACCAGCCGATCTTCCTCGCCTTCGAGCCGCTCAAGCCGTTTTTGCCGCAACTCAAGCAAACGGTCGAGCAACATACCGTAGCCAAAATCGAACGCGTGACCTGGATCAAAGACGATGAGCCGCGCCATTACGCCCTGACTTTCTACCCGCTGATGGGCGGTGCCGGGCGTGGCGTGGTGATACGAATCGACGACATCACCCAACGCCTGTCCCTGGAAGAAATGATGGTGCAGTCGGAAAAAATGCTCTCCGTCGGTGGCCTCGCCGCTGGCATGGCCCATGAGATCAATAATCCGCTTGGTGCGATCCTGCACAACGTGCAGAACATTCGCCGCCGCCTGTCCCCCGAACTGCCAAAAAACCTGGAGCAGGCCGAACACATAGGCGTTGAGCTGTCGACGGTCAATCAATACCTGCAAGCCCGGGAAGTGCCGCAGCTACTCGACGGCATTCAGCAGGCCGGCGCCCGCGCGGCGAAAATTGTCACCCACATGCTCAGTTTCAGCCGCCGCAGTACCCGGCAAATGGCCCCGTGCGATCTGCCGGCACTGATCGATCAGGCGGTGGAAATCGCCGGTAACGACTTCGACCTGGCCATCGGTTTCGACTTCAAGGGCCAGGCCATCATCCGCCAGTTCGACCCCGCGCTCGGCCCGGTACCCGGTACCGCCAACGAACTGGAGCAAGTGTTGCTCAACCTGTTGAAAAACGCCGCCCAGGCCATTCACCAGCGTGAAGACGATAGCGAGCCGGGGCGGATCATTCTGCGCACCCGGCTCAATCCGCCCTGGGCGGAGATTCAGGTCGAGGACAATGGCATCGGCATGAGCGAAAGCGTGCGCAAACGTACCTTCGAACCGTTTTTCACCACCAAGGAAATCGGCCAGGGCACCGGTCTCGGGTTGTCGGTTTCGTACTTCATCATCACCAATAACCATAAAGGGCAGATGGAAGTGCAATCGACCCTCGGCCAAGGCACCTGCTTCACCTTGCGCTTGCCACTGGCGGGCACCCCGCTCGTCTCCCAGGAATTCAACCAGCTTACGAGGTAACCATGGGCTTTCGCTTGTCGAAGATTTACACCCGCACCGGCGACAAAGGCGAAACCGGCCTGGGCGATGGACGCCGCGTACCCAAGGACCATCCACGGATCGAGGCCATTGGCGAGGTCGACACGTTGAACAGTCAGGTCGGCGTATTGCTGGCCGGGCTTGCAGCGGAATGTGAAGAGTATCCGCGGCTGAGCGAAGTGATCGAGGTGTTGGCGCCCTGCCAGCATCGGCTGTTCGACCTTGGCGGCGAGTTGGCGATGCCGGCGTACCAGGCATTGAACGTGGCGGAAATCGAACGCCTTGAAGCGGCGATCGATGTATGGAATGAAGAATTGGGACCGCTGGAGAACTTCATTCTGCCGGGTGGTTCGGCGTTAATTGCCCAAGCCCACGTCTGCCGCAGCCTGGCACGCAGTGCCGAGCGGCGTTGTCAGCAGTTGAATGCGATTGAGCCGTTGGCCGGGGTTGGCCTGGCGTACATCAATCGGTTGTCGGATTTGCTGTTTGTGGTGGCCAGGTTGATTGCCAAGAGGCAAGGCGTTGCTGAGATTCTTTGGCAACCGGCGGCGAAGCCTGGGGATTAAGCGGCGCCTGCCGGCCGCCATCGCGGGCAAGCCTTGCTCCTACAGGATTTCGCGTGAACCTGTAGCAGCGAGGCTTGCCCGCGAAGGTCCACCAACTACACCGAAGAATCAGGCCAGAAAGCCCGAATCCCAGCAACACCCTGCGCACCCGCCGCCCAGGCTTGCTGAACCTGCGCAGGCCCGACACCACCGAGCAAAAACACCGGTTTGCTGAAGCCTTCGATCAAGGTCGAAGCCTGCTCCCAACCCAGCGGCTCAGCCCCCGGATGCGTCAGCGTCGGCTGCACCGGCGACAAGGTCACGAAGTCCACGCCCATTGCTTCGGCCAACGCCAGTTCTTCGGCGTTATGGCAGGACGCGGCCAGCCAGCGCGAAGCCGGCAATGGCCGGCCGGCAGCCGCATACTTGCGCAGCTGCGCAGACGTGATGTGCCAACCGGCGGCAGGAAAGTCGCCCAGCCACTCGAACGGACCCTTGATCATCAACTGCGCCTTGCCGGCACACAGCCCTACCGCATCAACGGCCAGGTCGCGATACTTCGGATCGTAACCGTTCGGTGCGCGCAACTGGATCAGCTTGATGCCGCCGGCAATGGCTTTCTGAATTCCGCGCAGCAAGGCCGGGGTTTCCAGATCTTCCGGGGTGATCAGGTACTGCTCGGGCAACCGGGCAGCCGCGACGATCGGCCGGTTGGCCTCAGGGAACTCGTAGTTCGACAACTCACGGGCGCTGACCCAGGCCAATGGCTGACCCTCAGCACCGTGTGGCTCACCGCTGAACGCCGAAACCTCCCAGACGTCGAGCAATACCTGCTTGTCCGGATAATCGTGGCGAACCTTGATCAACGGGCGCGCTGCACTGACGACAATGCCCAGTTCCTCATGAAGTTCGCGGGCCAGCGCGGTTTCCACCGATTCGTCGGCCTCGACCTTGCCACCGGGAAACTCCCACAATCCGCCCTGGTGCTGGGTATCGGCACGGCGGGCAATCAGGATCTTGCCGCTGTTATCACGGATAACGGCAGCGGCTACATGAACTCGTTTCACCGCTCGATTTCCTCCAGTCCGGCCTTCTGCCAGGCCTTGAATGCTGGCCATTGGTAGAGGGTTTCAACATAGGCTTCGTCCACCGCAGACAGTTTCACCCGATAGGTGCGCAGTCGTACGGCGATCGGCGCAAAGAACGCATCGGCCAAGGTAATGCGACCAAACAGGTAAGGACCGGTTTCGGTCGCGGCAGCACGGCACTCGGCCCACAACGCCGCCATGCGCTCGATATCCGCCTGCACGTCCGCCGGGAGCGGCGACAGCGGCGCGTCATGACTGAGGTCGAACGGCATGTTGCCACGCATGGCGAAGAAGCCGCTGTGCATTTGCGCACACGCCGAACGCGCCTGGGCACGGGCCGCAGTGTCTGTTGGCCACAGCTTGGCTTCAGGGAATTGTTCGGCCAGGTATTCAGCAATCGCCAGGGAATCGGCGATGGTGCCGTGCTCGGTTTTCAGCAGCGGGACTTTGCCGGTCGGCGAATGCTTGAGCACACGCTCGCGGGTGTCGGGCTGGTTCAGTTTGATCAGTTCTTCGGTGTAGGAGGCGCCGGTCAGATCAAGCGCCAGGGCGCCGCGCAGGGACCAGGAGGAAAGCAGTTTGTCGCCGATGATCAGGTGAAGGCTCATGTTCGGGACCTTTGATGAAGGGGACAGGCCAAATCTCTAGCATCTGGTCGCCCCTAATCGCGGGCTTGCCCGCGATTAGGGGCGACCCGCTCTTAAGTACGATACTCGGCGTTGATCTTCACGTACTCGTGGGACAGGTCGGTGGTCCAGATGGTTTCGCTGCAATCGCCGCGGCCCAATTCGATACGGATGGTGATTTCTTCCTGCTGCATCACTGCCGCGCCCTGGGCTTCAGTGTAGGTCGCGGCGCGCGCGCCACGGCTGGCGATGCAAACGTCACCGAGGAACACGTCGATCTTGCTCACGTCCAGATTCGGTACGCCGGCGCGGCCGACGGCAGCCAGGATGCGGCCCCAGTTCGGGTCGGAAGCGAACAGCGCGGTCTTGATCAGCGGCGAGTGGGCCACGGTGTAACCGACGTCCAGGCACTCCTGATGATTACCGCCGCCGTTGACTTCAACGGTGACGAACTTGGTCGCACCTTCGCCGTCACGCACGATGGCCTGCGCCACGTCCATGCACACTTCGAACACCGCTTGCTTTAACTTGGCGAACAGCTCGCCTTCGGCACGGGTGATCTCCGGCAGCGCAGCCTGACCGGTGGCAATCAGCATGCAGCAATCGTTGGTCGAGGTGTCGCCGTCGATGGTAATGCGGTTGAACGACTTGTTAGCGCCGTCCAGCATCAGGTTTTGCAGCACGTCGCGGGAGACTTTGGCGTCGGTGGCGATGTAGCCGAGCATGGTCGCCATGTTTGGTCGAATCATGCCCGCACCTTTGCTGATGCCGGTCACGGTGATGGTCACGCCGTCGTGCTGGAACTGACGGCTGGCGCCTTTTGGCAACGTGTCGGTGGTCATGATGCCGGTGGCGGCGGCTTCCCAATTGTTGACCGACAGATCGTCGAGGGCCGCTTGCAGTGCGCCTTCGATTTTCTCGACCGGCAATGGCTCGCCGATCACACCGGTGGAGTAAGGCAGCACCTGGCTGGCATCGACGCCGGTCAGCTCGGCCAGTTTCGCGCAAGTGCGCTCGGCGGCGGCCAGGCCTGGCTCGCCGGTACCGGCGTTGGCATTGCCAGTGTTGGTCAGCAGGTAACGCACCGGGCCTTGCACGCGTTGCTTGGCGAGGATCACCGGCGCTGCGCAAAAAGCGTTCAGGGTGAACACGCCTGCCACCGTCGAGCCTTCGGCACAGCGCATGACGACGACATCCTTGCGCCCCGGGCGCTTGATACCGGCCGAGGCGATACCGAGTTCAAAACCGGCAACCGGGTGCAACGTTGGCAAAGGACCAAGACCAACAGCCATGAATGCGCTCCTTTATAAATGATGTCAGCACCGTTTCAGGAAAAACGGTGGTTCGAAATGGTAAAACGCCGCGACGGCAGAAGCCGGTCGCGGCGCGGGTATTTCAGCGATTGAAACGGGTTTTACTGGATCTGCCCGTGGCAATGCTTGAACTTCTTGCCCGAACCGCAGTAGCACAGCTCGTTGCGGCCCAGCTTCTGCTCGTTGCGAACCGGTGCGGTGGCGAGAGCCACATCGACCTCTTCACCCAGTTGCTCCGGTTGCTCCAGACCTGGGGCTTCTTCATGCAGGAACTGCATGCGGGCGGCCAGTGCCTCGGCTTCCTGACGCAGGCGCTGCTCTTCTTCGATCGGATCTTCGCGGCGAACCTGAACGTGCGACAGCACGCGGATCGAGTCGCGTTTGATCGAATCCAGCAGCTCGGAGAACAGCGTGAACGACTCGCGCTTGTACTCCTGCTTCGGGTTCTTCTGGGCATAGCCACGCAGGTGGATACCATGACGCAGGTGGTCCATGGTCGACAGGTGGTCTTTCCACAGGTCGTCCAGCACGCGCAGAACGATTTGTTTCTCGAAGCTGCGCAGCGCTTCGGCGCCCGCCTGGTCTTCTTTCTCGTTGTAGGCGGCGATCAGTTCCTGCATGAGTTTTTCGCGCAGGGTTTCTTCGTACAGGTGATCGTCTTCGTCGAGCCACTGCTGGATCGGCAGTGCTACACCGAAATCGCTCTGCAACGTAGCTTCCAGCCCCGCCACGTCCCACTGCTCTGGCAGCGATTGCGGAGGGATGTGGGCGCTGACGGTGGCGTTGAGGACGTCCTGACGGAAATCGGCAATGGTTTCACCGATGTTGTTGGCAGCCAGCAACGTGTTACGCATGTGATAGATCACTTTACGCTGTTCGTTGTTGACGTCGTCGAACTCAAGCAGTTGCTTGCGAATGTCGAAGTTACGACCTTCAACCTTGCGCTGAGCCTTTTCGATGGCGTTGGTCACCATGCGGTGCTCAATCGCTTCGCCAGGCTGCATGCCCAGGGCTTTCATGAAGTTCTTCACCCGGTCAGAGGCAAAGATGCGCATCAGGCTGTCTTCCAGCGACAGATAGAAACGGCTGGAACCGGCGTCGCCCTGACGACCGGCACGACCACGCAGCTGGTTGTCGATACGGCGCGATTCGTGACGTTCGGAGGCGATCACCTGCAAGCCACCCGACTCGAGCACTTGCTGGTGACGCTTCTGCCAGTCGGCCTTGATCTGGGCAATCTGCTCAGGCGTCGGGTTTTCCAGCGAGGCCACTTCCACTTCCCAGTTGCCGCCCAACAGGATGTCGGTACCACGACCGGCCATGTTGGTGGCGATGGTCAATGCGCCTGGACGACCGGCCTGGGCAATGATCTCGGCTTCTTTTTCGTGGAACTTGGCGTTGAGGACCTTGTGTTCGATGCCTTCCTTCACGAGCAGGCTGGACATGTGCTCGGACGTTTCGATGGTTGCGGTGCCGACCAGTACCGGACGACCGGCGGCCATGCTTTCCTTGATGTCGGCAACGATCGCGGCGTATTTCTCGTCGGCGGTCAGGAACACCAGGTCGTTGTAGTCTTTACGGGCCAGCGGCTTGTTTGGCGGGATGACCATGACCTGCAGGCCATAGATCTGGTGGAACTCGAACGCTTCGGTGTCGGCCGTACCGGTCATCCCGGACAGTTTGTTGTACAGACGGAAGTAGTTCTGGAACGTGGTCGACGCCAGTGTCTGGCTTTCGGCCTGGATGTTCAGGTTTTCCTTGGCTTCGATGGCCTGGTGCAGGCCTTCGGACAAACGACGGCCCGGCATGGTGCGCCCGGTGTGTTCGTCGACCAGAACCACCTGACCGTCCTGCACGATGTACTCGATGTTGCGGTGGAACAGTTTGTGCGCACGCAGACCGGCGTAAACGTGAGTCAGCAGGCTCAGGTTGTGCGCCGAGTACAGGCTCTCGCCTTCAGCCAGCAGGCCGATGCGGGTCAGCGTTTCTTCGACGAATTGGTGACCGGCTTCGTTGAGCTCGACCTGGCGGGTCTTCTCATCGACGGTGTAGTGGCCGGGCTTGGTGACTTCGCCTTCGACTTCTTCAACGTGCAATTCCAGCTGCGGGATCAGTTTGTTGATCTCGATGTACAGCTTGGAGCTGTCCTCGGCCTGACCGGAGATGATCAGCGGGGTACGGGCTTCGTCGATGAGAATGGAGTCGACTTCGTCGATCACGGCAAAATTGAGTTCGCGCTGGAATTTTTCTTCCATGCTGAACGCCATGTTGTCGCGCAGGTAATCGAAACCGAATTCGTTGTTGGTACCGTAGGTGATGTCGGCAGCGTAGGCGGCGCGCTTCTCTTCCGGCGGCTGGAACGGCGTGACAACGCCGACCGTCAGGCCGAGGAATTCATACAGCGGGCGCATCCAGTTGGCGTCTCGACGGGCCAGGTAGTCGTTCACCGTCACAACGTGCACGCCCTTGCCGGACAATGCATTGAGGTAAACGCCCAGTGTTGCCACCAGGGTCTTGCCTTCACCGGTACGCATTTCGGCGATCTTGCCTTCATGCAAGGTCATGCCGCCGATCAGCTGGACGTCGAAGTGACGCATGCCCATGACACGCTTACCGGCTTCGCGGGCGACCGCAAAGGCTTCTGGCAGCAATTTATCGAGGGTTTCCCCTTTGGCGATGCGGGCCTTGAACTCGTCTGTCTTGGCACGCAATTGATCGTCCGAAAGGGCCACCATTTGCTCTTCGAAGGCATTGACGAGTTGCACCGTCTTGAGCATGCGTTTGACTTCACGCTCGTTCTTGCTTCCAAAAAGTTTCTTTAACAAAGGCGCAAACATATCGGCAGGATCTTCCACACTAAAGGGATGGAGGGCGGCCCCGTGAGTCGCCCGTGCAGCCCTCATGGCCGCATGCGAACGAGCATTCTACCCGGAAACGGTGGTGAGGAAAGTGGCGATGTTCCACGATGCTGGCACTGCGCTTTGACGGGGCTCACTTAAAATAAGGGCGTTTTGTTCAACTTCAACCCATTCAGGGAAGAAGTTAGTCGTTGATTTAATGAGTAAAGCATCCACAAAAGCAATGGGCGAGTGCATTCGGCGCTTTCTGCTACCATGGCGGCTCTGTTACTTCAGGTGTCTGATCATGGCATTTCGCCCTCTTACGGCCAGAGCACCCGCCGTTCTCCTTCGCGAAGCCAAGCCGCTCAAAGCCATTCTCGGCCACGCTCAACGCCTGGGTCATCTGCAACGCCTGCTGGAAAGCCAACTGCAACCCGCCGCTCGCGAGCATTGCCACGTGGCGTCCTGGCGTGAAGGCAGCTTGCTGCTGATCGTCACTGATGGGCATTGGGCCACTCGCCTGCGCTACCAGCAAAAACGCCTGCAGCGGCAATTGCAGATGTTCGATGAATTCGCCAGCCTCACGCGAATTCTGTTCAAGGTTCAGCCACCTACCGTTCAACAAGGTGCGGCCGGTCATACCATGGATTTGTCCAATGATGCGGCGGCGACCATTCAGGCGACGGCCGACGGCATCAGTGATCCAAACCTTCGGGCCGCGCTGGAGCGGTTGGCGGCGCACGCCAGGCCCAAAACCTGATAATGAACCCATGTAGGAGCGAGCCTGCTCGCGATAGCGATGTAACATTCAACGCATAAGTTGACTGATACGCCGCCATCGCGAGCAGGCTCACTCCTACAGGTTTCAGCGGCGTTTGTTGCCGCCCAATAAAGAGCCCATCAAACCGCGCACCAATTGTCGGCCGATCTGATTCGCCGCCTGTTGCATCGCTGACTTCAGCGCCTTCCCCGCCGCCGTGCCGAGGAACTCCCCGGCCTGTTCGGTGAAGCTTGGCTCTTGCTTGGCGGATTTGTCCGGTGCAGCCTCGGGTTCAGGCGCCAGTCCTTTGCGGCCCATCAGCACTTCATAAGCCGACTCGCGATCAATCGGCTTGTCGTACCGGCCCTTGCACGGCGAACCGGCGATCAGCAGCGTACGCTCCGTCTCGCTCAGCGGCCCGATCCGCGACTGTGGCGGTGCCACCAGAACCCGTTGGACCATTTCCGGCGTGCCCTTTTCCTGCAAAGTGCCGACCAACGCCTCTCCAATCCCCAACTCAGTCAGCACCGACAGCGCATCGAATGCCGGGTTAGGCCGGAAACCGTCAGCCACCGCCCGCAGGGATTTCTGCTCCTTGGCGGTGAACGCACGCAAGCCGTGCTGGACGCGCAAACCCAGTTGCGCCAGCACATCGTCCGGCAGGTCGCCCGGCGATTGGGTGACGAAATACACCCCCACTCCTTTCGAACGTATCAGCCGCACCACTTGTTCCAGGCGATCCTGCAACGCCTTGGGGGTCCCGGCAAACAACAGATGCGCCTCGTCGAAAAACAACGCCAACAGCGGTTTGTCCGAATCACCGCGCTCCGGCAATTGCTCGAACAATTCGGCCAGCAACCACAACAGAAACGTCGCGTAGACCTTCGGCGCTTCGTGCACCAGCCGACTGGCATCGAGCAAATGAATGCGACCACGACCGTCGACTGTCGGTTGCAGAATGTCTTCGAGTTGCAGCGCCGGCTCACCGAACAGCGCCTCCGCCCCCTGTTGTTCGAGCGTTGCCAGACGCCGCAGCAGGGCTTGGCTGGAACCGGTGGTCATCAGCGCCGCATCATCGCCGAGCAGCTGTGGATGATCCTTGAGGTGATTGAGCAATGCCTTCAGGTCTTTGAGGTCCAGCAGCAACAAGCCTTCGCGGTCGGCGACCTTGAACGCGGCATACAGCGCCGATTGCTGACTGTCCGTCAGCTCCAACAGGCTACCCAACAATAACGGGCCCATTTCGCTCAAGGTTGTGCGCAGTGGATGACCGGACTGCCCGTGAATGTCCCACAAGGTCACCGGATAAGCCTGAGGCTTGTGGTTCAGCCAGGGCATCCCGGCGATTCGCTCGGCAATCTTGCCCTGGGGATTACCGGCTGCACCCAGACCGCAGAGATCGCCCTTGATATCGGCGGCAAATACCGCGACTCCGGCATCACTGAAGGCTTCGGCCATACGTTGCAAGGTGACGGTCTTGCCCGTCCCGGTAGCCCCCGCAATCAAACCGTGACGGTTGGCCAGGCGCATGGCCTGGGCGATCGGCTGCCCGGAAAGATCGGCGCCGATAACGAGTTGCAATGAGTCATGCATTTGGTCACCCATGGTTAATCTTTGATCCTTCACGGCCGATAGAAATAGCAACAAAGCAGACAGACACAATCTGGTAGGACATTTCCCTTAAGGAGCGATGGAAATATCACTTGCTTTCAACCCTGCCCCTTTTGCGTTCCTTTATAAAAGCACGCGCTGGGCAATAAGACCTTAGCGGACCCCAAGCCATGAATAAAAATCTACGCTTCAGCCATAAAATCCTGCTTGCCGCCGCCCTCATCGTCATTGCCACTTTCGCCTCATTCACCCTGTACAACGACTATTTACAGCGTAATGCCATCCGCGAAGACCTGGACAACTATCTCAACGAGATGGGGGATGTCACCGCCAACAACATCCAGACATGGTTGACCGGCCGGATTCTGCTGATCGAAAACCTTTCGCAAAACATCGCCATCAACCCGGAACAAGCCAACGTAGCCGCCCTGCTTGAACAGAAAGCGCTGACCTCGACGTTCATGGCGTCCTACCTGGGCGATGCCACCGGGCATTTCACCATCAGACCCGACGCGAAGATGCCCGATGGCTTCGATCCACGGGTCCGCCCTTGGTACAAGGGGGCGGAAAACAGCAGCACGCCGACCCTGACCGAGCCCTATATCGATGCGGCGACCGGTCAAACCATCATTTCCATGGCCATGGCCTCGAAAAAATCCGGGCAAAGCATCGGCGTGATCGGCGGTGACCTGAGCCTGCAAACGCTGATCGATACCCTCAGCGCCCGCGACTTCGACGGCATGGGCTACGCCTTTCTGGTCAGCGCCGACGGCAAAATCCTGGTTCACCCGGACAAAGCGCTGGTGATGAAGTCCCTGAGCGAGGCGTATCCGAAAGACACGCCGCGAATCGGCAACGGTTTCAGTGAAGTCGATGTCGACGGCAAGACCCGCATCGTCAGCTTCACGCCGATCAAAGGCTTACCCTCGGTCAACTGGTACATCGGCTTGTCCATCGACAAGGAAAAAGCCTTCTCGATGCTCAGCGAATTCCGCGCTTCAGCGGTGGTGGCGACCGTCATCGCGGTGGCAATCATCATCGCCCTGCTGGGCATGCTGATCCGCATCCTGATTCAGCCGCTGCACGTCATGACCCGCGCCATGGCCGACATTGCCGACGGCGAAGGCGACCTGACCAAGCGCCTGACCATCGTCAACAACGATGAGTTCGGCACGCTCGGCACGGCATTCAACCGTTTCGTCGAGCGTATCCACGGTTCGATCCGCGAAGTGTCTTCCGCCACCGGCCAGGTCAACGAAGTCGCGTTGCGTGTGGTGGCGGCCTCGAACTCGTCGATGTTCAACTCCGACCAGCAGGCATCGCGCACCAGCAGTGTCGCCGCCGCGATCAACCAGCTCGGCGCCGCCGCCCAGGAGATCGCCCGCAATGCTGCGCAAGCATCGAATCAGGCCAGTGACGCCCGCAGCCTCGCCGAAGACGGCCAGCAGGTTGTGGACCGCAGCATTGCCGCGATGAACCAGTTGTCGAGCATGCTCAGCGCGTCGAGCACCAACATCGAGTCGCTGAACAGCAAAACCGTGAACATCGGGCAGATTCTCGAAGTGATCACCAGCATTTCCCAACAGACCAACTTGCTGGCGCTCAATGCCGCCATCGAAGCGGCGCGGGCCGGTGAAGCCGGGCGCGGGTTTGCCGTGGTGGCCGATGAAGTGCGCAATCTGGCGCACCGCACCCAGGAATCGGCGCAACAAGTGCAAACCATGATCGAGGAGCTGCAAGTCGGTGCCCGCGAGTCCGTCAGCACCATGAGCGACAGCCAGCGTCACAGCCAGGACAGCGTCGAAATCGCCAATCTGGCGGGTGAGCGCTTGAGCAGCGTGACCCAGCGTATCGGCGAAATCGACGGCATGAACCAGTCGGTGGCGACCGCCACCGAGGAACAGACGGCAGTGGTTGAGTCGATCAACGTCGACATCACCGAAATCAATACGCTGAACCAGGAAGGTGTGGAAAACCTGCAGTCGACGTTGCGCGCGTGTTCGGATCTGGAACAGCAGGCGGCGCGGTTGAAGCAGTTGGTAGGCAGTTTCCGGATCTAATCGCTCTCACCGGCCTCATCGCTGGCAAGCCAGCTCCCACAGAGTTCTGCAGCGGACGCAATTTTTGTGTACGACGCAAAACCTTGTGGGAGCTGGCTCGCCAGCGAAGGCGGTCTGTAACACATCGCATAACCCTGGCTGACAGCCCACCCCTCCAAACCTCAACCGAACATCTATTCTTCATTAAGGTCCACCCAAGGAGAGCAACGGACCGGAGGAGTGTTCATCGTGCATATCGCTGACATCACCATGTTTTACGCCCCTGCCAGCGGTGGCGTGCGCACTTATCTGGATGCAAAACATCATCGACTGTGTACAAGGCCCGGCACTCGCCACAGTTTGCTGGTCCCTGGCGCAGTTTTCAGTGAACAGGACGGTATCTATACCGTTCCGGCTCCTGCCCTGCCTTTCGGCAAGGGTTATCGATTCCCGCTGCGCCTGGCCCCCTGGCGCAATGTCCTGCACGACCTGCAACCCGAACTGATCGAGGTCGGCGATCCTTATCTCACTGCCTGGGCAGCCCTGGACGCACGCAGGCAACTGGATGTGCCAGTGATCGGTTTCTATCACTCGGACCTGCCATTGCTGGTCAGCAACCGCATGGGCAACTGGGTGACCACCAATGTCGAAGCCTACGTCAGCAAGCTTTACGGCAACTTCGACCGGGTTCTCGCGCCCAGTCAGGTGATGGCGGACAAGCTCACGGGTCTTGGGGTTCGAAACGTTTTTGTCCAACCCTTGGGCGTCGATTTGCAGACTTTCCATCCCGAAAAACGCGATCCGGGCCTGCGGGCCGAATTGGGACTGGACGATAACACCCACCTGCTGATTTTTGCCGGTCGCGGTTCCAAGGAAAAAAACCTGCCGGTGCTGCTCCAGTGCATGAAACGCCTGGGCAGGCGTTACCACTTGCTGCTGGTCGGTTCGTCGATGCCGAGCACGGTGCCAGGCAATGTCACCGTCATTGATGAATTCTGTCCCGCCGCGCAGGTCGCGCGCCTGATGGCCAGTGCTGACGCGTTGCTGCATGCAGGCGATCAGGAAACCTTCGGCCTGGTCATTCTCGAAGCCATGGCCAGCGGCATTCCGGTGGTGGCGGTGGCGGCAGGGGCTTTTCAGGAAATTGTCACTGATCAATGCGGCCTGTTATGTGCACCGAACGATCCGCAGGCGATGGCCAACGCCGTGCGCGAACTGTTCACCCAAAACAGTGCGGCCCTCGGCCGACAAGCGCGACTTCATGCCGAGCGACATTACGCCTGGGACACGGTGGTCAACAGTTTGCTGGGGCACTATCACGCCGTACTCGGCAGTCAATGGCCACGCGCGGCCAATGGTTGAGCCCATGAATACGCCCAGCCTGTTACTGGTCTTGCACGATGTGGCGCCACAAACCTGGGCCGACTACCAACCCTTTGTCGAAGCCGTGGACGCACTGGGCAACGTACCCATCACCTGGCTGGTGGTGCCGAACTACCACAGACACAACGATCTGCACGCCCATCCGGACTTTCGCCAGCGGCTTGCCGAACGACTCGAACGCGGCGATGAATTGGTGCTGCACGGCTATTTTCATTGCGATGACGGATCGCCGCTGAACTCTGCGCGAGACTGGTTCATGCGCCGGGTCTATACCCACGAAGGCGAGTTCTACAGCTTGCCCCGGGAGGCCGCCCTCGCCCGTTTGCATGAAGGCATTGCGATGTTTGATCGATACCATTGGCCGCTGCACGGTTTTGTCGCGCCGGCCTGGCTGATGAGTGAAGGCACGCGGCAAGCCTTGCGACAACTGCCTTTGAGTTATACCAGCGACCCTCAACACCTTTATCGACTACCGGATTTCACCACGGTCGACGCGCCCGGGTTGGTCTGGAGCGCACGCAGTGCCTGGCGTCGCGGTTTGTCCAAGCTCGTCAGCGATCAGCGCGAACAACGCTGGCGCCAGGCACCGGTGATTCGCCTGGGCCTGCACCCGGTCGACATGCGCCATGAATTCTCGCGCACCTACTGGCTGCAAACCCTCAAGCGCCTGCTGGCAGACGGACGATTGCCCATGACCAAGGCAAACTGGCTGGCCCTGCAAAGCCAGAACAGGGAGCGCGCCGCATGAGTCGCGGGATCCTGCTGGTGATCGGCCTGCTCGCTGCGGTGCTGATCCCGTGGCTTTTGGGTGGAAGCGAAACCTGGTCACGATTGAGTGCTTTTCCGCTGAGCGGATTATTGGTCATGTTCGGCATGATCCTGCTGTGCTGGGTGGTAAACACCCTGCGATTGCGCCTTTTATTGGGCGATCAGCGCCATAAGGTCAGCCCCGTTAAAAGCCTTGGCGTGGTCATGGCTGCCGAATTCGCTTATTGCGCCACGCCTGGCGGCAGCGGCGGCCCGCTGACTATCATGGCGCTGCTGGGACGCAACGGTGTGCGTCCGGCCAGAAGCAGTGCCGTGTTCGCCATGGACCAGTTGAGCGATTTGTTGTTTTTCCTCTGCGCACTCAGCGGGATTCTGATTTATGCGCTGTTTCAACACCTGAGCCAGCGCATGGAATGGCTGTTGATCGTCAGTGCCGTGTCGATGTTCGGCGGATTGATCAGTTGTGTGCTTGTGGCGCGGTATCACCGCTTGCTGATTCGCCTGAGCGGCCGGTTGCTGGCCCGCCTCAACGTGCAGCCCACCACCCGGATGCGTTGGGCGCGAAAGCTCCTGAGTTTTCTGGCGGCGTTTACTGACACACTGAAGCTGCCTTTCCAGACATTGATCACTGTGTTTGCCCTGACGTGCCTGCACTGGATTTTACGCTACAGCGTGCTGTATCTGGCGCTGCGCGGGCTCGGTGCAGACTTGCAATGGGCCTGGAGCTTTTTGATCCAGATGCTTTCGCTCAGTGCAGGTCAATTCAGCCTGTTGCCGGGCGGGGCCGGCGCGGCGGAACTGACGTCGGCGGCGCTGCTGGCGCCCATGGTGGGGAAATCCACCGCAGCGGCGGCGATTCTGATCTGGCGGGCAGTGACCTATTACTTCTATCTGCTGGTCGGTGGGCCGGTGTTCTTGCTGATGCTGGGGCGGCCGCTGCTCAAGAAGTTGATGAAACTCAAGCAGGCTTAGGCGCGTTGTCGGGCTCTTGCTGCAACTGCTCCCACAACTCGGCAGCGCCTGGAAACTCCGTTCCATCCTCCGGGCTCAGGTCGTCCGGGTCGTAACGGCTCAAACAACCTTCGCCCAGGGTGGCGGGCGCCTTGGAAGTGGCTTTGTCCAATGGATCGGCCATGATCATGTCCTCATGCAGAAACGGCGAAGGGCCTGAAGCGATTGAACGCCCAGGCCCTTCGAATTTCAACCGGGTCGTGCGGTGAATCAGAACACGACGGTTTTATTGCCGTGCACCAACACCCGGTCTTCCAGGTGATAACGCAGACCGCGGGCCAGTACCATCTTCTCGACGTCACGGCCGAAACGCACCATGTCTTCAATGCTGTCGCTGTGGCTGACACGCACCACGTCCTGCTCGATGATCGGGCCGGCGTCCAGCTCTTCCGTCACGTAGTGGCAGGTCGCGCCGATCAGTTTCACGCCGCGCATCGAAGCCTGGTGATACGGCTTGGCACCGACGAACGACGGCAGGAAGCTGTGGTGAATGTTGATGACCTTGTGCGCATATTCACTGCACAACTCGGGCGGCAGGATTTGCATGTAACGGGCAAGGACCACCACTTCGGCATCGTGATGTTTCACCAGACGCGAAACCTCGGCGAAAGCCGGCTCCTTGTCCTGCGGGTTGACCGGCACGTGGTAGTAAGGAATGCCGTGCCACTCAACCATGCTGCGCAAGTCATCGTGGTTGGAAATCACACAAGCGATTTCGCAGTCCAGTTCATCGCTGTGCCAGCGATGGAGCAGGTCGGCGAGGCAGTGGGATTCGCGGCTGGCCATCAGTACCACGCGTTTCTTTTGTGCGGTATCGGTGATACGCCAGTCCATCGAGAATTCTTCGGCAATCGGCGCAAACGCTTCGCGCAAGGCTTCGATACCGAAAGGCAGCGAGTCGGCACGAATCTCGTGACGCATGAAGAACCAGCCACTGAGATTGTCCGAGTGGTGGCTCGCTTCAGTGATCCAGCCGTTATGTGACGCCAGAAAGTTACTGACTTTAGCAACGATGCCGACGCGGTCGGGGCAGGAAATCACCAGCCGAAAAGTGCGCATGGGGGGGAAACTCCAGAACTTCGCAAAGGCGGCCATTCTAGCGATTGCGCAGCAAAACTGCAGTATTGATGACGTGCCGTGCTGTCAGATGGCAACCGACGCTGGGCCTGCCCGTGCACCTCGTTCGTCAAACGACAGTGCAGTAAGCCTTCCACAAGCACTCCTTTGTAAATATCTGTAGCCGAGCTTCAAACTATTTAACTGCATCGAAAATGTGCAGCGAATTGCGGACAATTTAATTAAATAAACCTGCTTTAATGTTTACTTGATGAAACACCCTGACTATTATTGCGGCACTGTCCCCCTGCCATCCTGCGCCACACATAAGGTAGTAATCATGTCCTTGATCAACGAATATCGCGCCACCGAAGAAGCTATCAAAGAGCTGCAAGCCCGTTTGAAGAATCTGTCCCAAGACGACAAACTGCAAACCGAGCTGGAATTTGAAGGCAAACTGCGCACCCTGATGGGCGAATACTCCAAGTCCCTGCGTGACATCATTGCTTTGCTGGACCCGGAATCCAAAACCAAGGCTCCACGTGGCGGCGCTGTGAAAACTACCGGCACCAAGCGTGCTCGCAAAGTTAAACAATACAAAAACCCGCACAACGGCGAAGTCATCGAAACCAAAGGTGGCAACCACAAGACTCTGAAAGAGTGGAAAGCCAAGTGGGGCGGTGACGTGGTTGAAGGCTGGGCTACCCTGCTGGGCTAAGCCGCCAGACCCGTCTGCGACAAAAAATAACGCCAGCCAATCGCTGGCGTTTTTTTATGCCTGGAGTTCAGGCTCCGGGTGTTTTCGATTTCAAAGATTCAAACGTGAGCGTAACCCGAGAACATGTTGCTGCCATTCGCCGAGTACCTGTTGCTGAAACGCTGTCGCAGTAACAGCCATTTGGGCTGCGGCCTCGGAGAAACTATCCAGGGTATTGGGGGCGCCCCACTCAGGGTCCGACAAGCGCTTCTGACAAAATAGTCTCCAGCGCTCTTGCTCTTCAAGATTCAGCGTTTGCGGAAAGTTGCGTGCGCGATATCGAAACAATAATTCAGGCAAACGTTCATCATCGAAAGGCCATTGAGCTTGTGCTAATTGAGCCGGGTCGGCAGAACGTACTTGTTCACATAGACGCCGATCACGGTCACCGATAAAACCATCGTATAACTGTTGTTCAGGGTCCAGGCTGACAGAAAAATCCTCACGGGCATAAATTGCCGCAACTTTATCCAGCCAGACTTGCTGCGCGTCACTTAGTCGCACCGTACGCTGCTGATACAGCGGCATATCCAGGCCAAGACGTTGCTGATCTTCAGGACGAAGTACCGACAACGGCGCCACTACCGGGCATTTATTGATGTGAATGAGCTTGAGCGGAACCGGCAACTCGCCCTCGGCCAGATCATCGCGGCGGGTATAGAGGCGCTGGCGCAACGTGTCGGCATCCAGATCGAGCAAACCCTGGGGATCAAGATGCAGGTCGCAGACTATCAGCGCATTCTTGTTGCGTGGATGCCAGGCCAGCGGTAACACCACCCCCACAAAGTTGCGTGCCGCTGAAAAGCGCCCGGAAATGTGCACCATCGGTTGCAACAGGCGAATCTGGTCCAGCACCTTTTGTTTGCTGCGCAACTTGAACAGCCATTCATAGAGCTTCGGCTGTTTTTCCCGGATCAACCGCGCCAAAGCGATCGTCGCGCGTACATCCGACAGCGCTTCGTGGGCATTGCCGTGATCGATGCCGTTGGCGGCGGTCAGACGCTCAAGCTTGAGTGTCACCCGCCCCTCATCGTCTGTTGGCCAAACGATACCGTCGGGACGCAAGGCATATGCTGCGCGCACCACATCGATCAAATCCCAGCGACTGTTGCCGCCCTGCCACTCCCGTGCGTACGGGTCGAAAAAATTGCGGTACAGGCTGTAGCGGGTCATTTCGTCGTCGAAGCGCAAGGTGTTGTACCCGGCTCCACACGTGCCCGGCGCAGCCAACTGGGCGTGCACGCGGGTCATGAAGTCGGCTTCGCTCAACCCCAGCGTGGCCAGGTTTCCAGGCGTAATGCCGGTGATCGCGCAGGCTGCCGGGTGCGGCAGGATGTCGTCGCTGGGCTGGCAATAGAGATTGACCGGCTCGTCTATTTCATTGAGATCGAAGTCAGTACGCAGCCCCGCCATTTGAAGGGGGCGGTCGCAACGGGGGTTGATGCCCGTCGTTTCATAGTCGTACCAGAAGATAGAGGTCACAGGCGTTTCCCGAACTGAAGATCGACGAAGTCTAGGCGTTCACGTCCCGCCCCGGCCAGTAATCTTGTGATTCAAACACTCCTGGTTACTCAAACCGCAATACATAGTTATGTCGTTTTCCCCAGTGAGGCTGCTAGCATCGGGGAACGAGACAATCCCGATCAGGCCACATCATCAGGTTGCCCATGCTCGAGACCACAGCACTGCCAAGGAAAGCGACGCTGTCCCCGCCACTGGATACGCGATATCAAGTTGAAACGCCTGAAGGCATCGACTTGCCTCTGCGACCCGCCGGGCTGATGGTGCGTGCGCTGGCGTTCGCCATCGACCTGGCACTGCGCGGCGTGATCCTCGGCGTGCTGTTCATTGTCCTGGCGATGCTCGGAAAACTCGGCGCCGGCCTGGGCTCGCTGCTGATCTTTGGCGTGAGCTGGTGGTACATGGTGCTGTTCGAGGTCCTTAACCAGGGCCGCTCACCGGGCAAGCAATGGATGGGAGTGCGCGTGGTGCAGGACGATGGCACACCGATTGGCTGGTCCGCGTCGCTGTTGCGCAACTTGCTGCGGTTTGTCGATTTGTTGCCTTTCGGCTACTTCCTCGGGGCAATCAGTTGCCTGCAGCATCCCGGCTTCAAACGCCTCGGCGATGTGGCGGCCGGCACGTTGGTGATCTACCGTGAACAGCCGCTCACACGTCCCCAGCTACCGCCAGCCCAACCGCGCCGCCCGGCAATAACCCTGAGCCTGAGCGAACAACGCGCCATCCTCGGATTCGCCGAACGCCAGGCCGAACTCTCGCCTGCGAGGGTCAATGAGCTCGCCGCGATCCTGGCGCAACCGTTGCAGGTTCCAGCGCCACAAGCCGTGGCTGAACTCAACGGCATCGCTCGCGGTTTGTTGGGCCCGGCATGAAGCAAAGCCTTTTCGAACATCGGCACATGGCCGAATGGGAGCAGTTTTCCCTCACGCTGCAACGTCTGGAACAGGACAGGAAGGCCGACGGAGTCGGCGATTTCCCGGCTGACTATCGTCGTCTCTGCCAACACCTGGCGCTGGCTCGGGAGCGCGGCTACAGCAGTTTCCTGATCGATTCGTTGCAACAACAGGTCCTGCGCGGACACCAACAACTGTATCGCCATCGCAGCCACCTGGGGGCCAATGTACTGGCATTCATCCTCGCCGGATTCCCCCGCCTGGTCCGTGAGCAATGGCGCTTCGTGCTTGCCGCCAGCCTGCTGTTTTTCGGCAGCCTGATCGGCATTGCGCTGCTGGTGTACCTGTTCCCGGACCTGATCTACAACCTGATCCCGGCCGAGCAGGTCAGCGAAATGCAAAACATGTACGACCCCGAAGCCGGTCATCTCGGGCGTTCGGCGGAACGCGCGGCCAGTGAAGACTGGGTGATGTTCGGCTACTACATCATGCATAACATCGGCATTGCCTTTCAGACCTTCGCCAGTGGTTTGCTGTTTGGCCTGGGCAGCGCGTTCTTCCTGCTCTTCAACGGCTTGATGATCGGCGCGGTGGCCGGACATCTGACGCACATCGGCTACGGGCAAACGTTCTGGTCCTTCGTGATTGGCCACGGCGCTTTCGAATTGACCGCCATCGCCCTCGCCGGGGCGGCCGGCCTGCAACTGGGCTGGGCATTGATTGCGCCGGGGCGCCTGCCCCGCTCGGAAGCCTTGCGCCTGGCGGCACGCAAGAGCGTGTTGCTGATTTGCGGGGTGATGCTGTTCCTGCTGATTGCGGCGTTCATCGAGGCTTATTGGTCGTCGATGACGGCAGCAACGCCCATGACCAAATACCTGGTGGGCGCGCTGCTCTGGCTGTCGGTCACGGTTTATCTGCTGTTTGCCGGACGGGTCCGCCATGCGCCTGAGTGACGCCAGTGTGGTGATCCGCCCGCGCCCGACCTGGGAAGCCATGGACCTGGGCGTGCTGTTGAGCCAGCGCCATCGACGTCTGCTGATGATCAGTTGGGCGATCATCACCTTGCCGGTTTTTGCCCTGCTGAGCGGCTTGCTGTGGGAGTCGCCATCCCTTGCCGTGTTCATTTTCTGGTGGCTGAAGCCGGCTTTCGAACGCCTGCCGCTATACATCCTGTCCAAAGCCATATTTGGCGAAACACCCACCCTCAAACAAGCCCTTTGCCAATGGCCGCGGCTGCTCAAGCCGCAATTGCTGGCCAGCCTGACCTGGCGACGCTTTGGCATGAGCCGCAGCTTTCTGTTACCGGTGGTGCAACTCGAAGGCCTGAGCGCCGAAGCGAGACAGCAGCGCATTCAGGTGCTGTTGCAGCGCGATGCCGGTGCGGCACGGTGGCTGACGCTGATTGGCGTGCATTTGGAAACTGCACTGTGGATCGGCCTTATGGTGCTGTTCTATCTGCTGCTGCCGCAACAGGTCGCACTCGACTGGAGCTGGCAATCGCTGATCGCCGCCGCCACCCAGGACTGGCGCTGGCTGGAGCATCTGACCAATGCCTTCTACGCCCTGGTGCTGGTGGTGTGGGAACCGATCTATGTAGCTTGCGGCTTCAGCCTCTACCTCAACCGCCGTACTGTATTGGAAGCCTGGGATATCGAACTGGTGTTCCGCCGTATGCGCCAGCGCTTGAACGGCGCTGCCATCGCGGTTTTGCTGGCAGTGATCCTGTTGCTCCCAACTGGACACGATGCCTGGGCCGACGCTTCGGTGGCAACGCCTGACAGTCCGCGCTTGCTGGAACAACCGCTGACCAGTCAGGCGTCCCGCGACAGCATCAAGGCGATCCTTGAGCAGCCGCCGTTCAAGAACAAGGAAACGGTGATCCGTTATCGCTTTGGCGACGACATCGACAGTGCCGAAAAACCGGCTGACAACAACACGCCAGCCTGGTTGAAGGCACTGTTCGGGTTGTTTGACAGTCAGCATTTCGGCGCACTGGCCACGCTGATCGAAGCCTTGCTGTGGGGCATCGTGGCCGCCGCCATTGGCTTGTTGATCTGGCATTACCGCGACCTGTTGCAGGCGTTTGTCAGCCGCCGTCCGAGCCTAGGCAAAAAAACCACGCGACCGACACCGCAACAGGCGTTCGGCCTGGATCTTGGCCGTGACACCTTGCCCGCCGACGTCGCCACCAGTGCCGAAAACCTCTGGCAGAGCCATCCCCGAGAAGCGCTGGGATTGCTCTACCGCGCCCTCCTCAGCCACCTGCTGCACGATTACGACATCGCGCTGAAAGCTGCCGACACCGAAGGCCAGGTGCTGGAACGCATCGAACAACTGCAACAACCGGCGTTGTTGGCCTTCAGCAAAAAACTGACCGGGCATTGGCAGAACATGGCTTACGGGCATCGCTTGCCCGCCGCGCATTTGCAGCATGAATTGTGTGATGGCTGGCGAGCATTGTTCGGCCCTGGAGCCGCGCATTGAACCGGCGCGGGTGGCTGATCACGTTCGGCATAGTCGTCGCGGTGCTGTTGGTCGCGCTGAGCGTGTACCTGTATTTCAAGGCCACGCCCTATCCGGCAGAAATCGATCATGGTCCATCGCCCGAGGCACAGGCCAATCCTTATCTGGCCGCCGAGCACTTTCTGCGCAAACAAGGCCTGGTCGTCGGCCATGCCAATAGCCTCGACGTTCTGCCGAGCCTGGAGCCGCATCAACACAGCCTGCTGTTACTGGGCGATCGCTACAACATGACGCCACGGCAGATTGATCAATTGATGAACTGGACCCGGGCCGGAGGGCGCCTGTTGTTCGTCGCCCAGTCGCTGTGGGATGAAAAGGCCGGGCAAAGCAATGATTTGTTGCTCGACCGGGTACAACTGCATCAGTCCCTGAGCAAGGACCTCAAGGACCCGCCGCCGGCCGATGGCGAAAAAGATCCTTATCCGCAACTGACCAAGCTCTACCTGGAAAACGAAGACGCCCCGGCGTATGCCGGCTTCGACACGGCCTTCCATCTCGAAGACCCGAAGAATCTCGCCCAGGCCTGGGCCAACAGCGGCAAGGCCACGCACATGATGCAACTCAACCACGGGCTCGGCTCGATCATTGTGGTGACCGACGCCGACTTGTGGAAAACCCCGGCAATCGATCAGTACGACAACGCCTGGCTGTTGTGGTACCTGACCGCGGATACCGATGTGACCCTGTTGTTCAACACCGATCACGACAGTTTATGGACGTTGTTGCTGCGTTATTTCCCCCAGGCGCTGGTTGCCTTGCTTGCGCTGATTGCCCTGGGGCTCTGGCATGTCGGAGTGCGCCACGGGCCATTGCAGGAACCGACACCGAAAGCACGCCGACAATTGCTCGAGCACCTGCGTGCCAGTGCCGATTTCATGTTGCGACGCAACGGTCAGCAGAGCCTGCTGCAAACGCTGCAACAAGACATTCTGCGCCGGGTCCGACGACGCCATCCCGGCTATGACCAACTCGGCGTTGCCGAACAATGGCTGCTGCTCTCACGCCTGACCGGCCAGCCCACACGTGCTATCAGCCAGGCCATGAGCCCACGGAAGAAGCAGCGACTTTCCAGTGCAGAATTCAGCCGCCAGGTCGCCCATCTGCAAACCTTGAGGAACGCGTTATGAGTGAACCGATCGAGCCCGACGCACCCAGCCATGCCGCTCAACAACGACAGCGCGCCAGCCAGTTGGCTCAGGCGATACGCGTCGAACTGCAAAAAGCCGTAATCGGCCAGGACAGCGTTATTGACGATGTGCTCACGGCGCTGATTGCCGGTGGCCACGTGTTGCTCGAAGGCGTGCCGGGGCTGGGCAAGACGTTGCTGGTGCGGGCGCTGGCACGCTGTTTCGGTGGGGAATTCGCGCGTATTCAGTTTACCCCTGACTTGATGCCCAGCGACGTCACCGGCCATGCGGTGTACGACCTTCAGACCGAGCAGTTCAAACTGCGCAAAGGGCCGCTGTTCACCAACCTGCTGCTGGCCGACGAGATCAATCGTGCCCCGGCGAAAACCCAGGCCGCACTGCTTGAGGCCATGCAGGAGCGGCAAGTCACGCTTGAAGGCCGCGCCCTGCCGATCGCGCAACCGTTCATGGTGCTTGCCACGCAAAACCCCATCGAACAGGAAGGCACTTACCCGTTACCGGAAGCCGAGCTGGATCGCTTCATGCTCAAGGTGCGCATGGACTACCCCGACGCCGAACAGGAGTTGAACATGGTGCGTCAGGTCAGCCGTTCGACCCGCGCCGACATGCTCGATGTGCAACCGCTGCGCACGGTGCTGCAAGCCAAGGACGTGCTGGCGCTGCAACGCATCGCCAGCGACTTGCCACTGGACGACCAGGTGCTCGACTACGCCGTCCGCGTGGCCCGCACCAGCCGCAGCTGGCCGGGCCTGACCCTTGGCGCCGGGCCTCGGGCTTCCATCGCGCTGGTGCGCTGCGCCAGGGCGCGGGCCTTGTTGCGCGGCGGCGAATTCGTGATTCCGGATGACATAAAAGGTTGTGCCCTGGCGGTGCTGCGCCATCGCGTGCGCATCGCCCCGGAGCTGGATATCGAGGGTCTGGAGGTCGATCAGGTGTTGCGACAATTACTCGACCAAGTTCCGGCGCCGCGCCTGTGAAACCAAGTCGCCTGCTGTTGCTATGGCTGGGTGTGCTGCTGGCCATCGGCATCGTGCTGGGCGCGTTGCAGGCGCTGGATGTTGCGTTGCCGGCATCTGTGTCGCGAATCAACTGGGGCCTGCTGCTGGCGCTACTGGCCCTGGCGTTGCTCGATGCCATTCGCCTCAAGCGACTGCCCTCCCCACGGATCACACGACAGATGCCCGGCAGCCTGGCACTCGGTCGCTGGAGCGAAGTGCGACTGACGGTCGAACACGACTTCGCCCAGCCGCTGGACATACGCCTGTTCGACCACGTGCCGCCAGGCCTGTGCTTCGAAAACCTGCCACTGGCGGTGGCGCTGCAACCCGGCCTGCAAAGTGTTATGGCTTATCGTCTGCGTCCGGTCAGCCGCGGCCACTTCAGTTTCGAACGCTGCGAAGTCAACCTGCCTAGCCCCCTGGGCCTGTGGTCAGACAAACGCCTGCTGAAGCTGACCGATCACACCCGTGTCTATCCCGACTTCGCCCGCCTCTACGGCGGTCAACTGTTGGCGGTGGATAACTGGCTGAGCCAACTCGGCGTGCGCCAGCGACAACGCCGGGGGCTGGGTCTGGAGTTTCATCAGTTGCGCGAATTTCGCGAGGGCGACAGCCTGCGCCAGATCGACTGGAAAGCCACCGCCCGGCAGCGCACCCCGATTGCCCGGGAATACCAGGACGAGCGCGACCAACAAATCATCTTCATGCTCGACTGCGGCCGCCGCATGCGCAGTCAGGATGATGAGTTGTCGCACTTCGATCACGCGCTCAACGCCTGCCTGCTGCTCAGTTATGTCGCATTGCGCCAGGGTGATGCGGTCGGTCTCAGTACGTTCGCCAGCGACACACCGCGCTACCTCGCACCGGTCAAAGGCACCGGGCAACTCAACACGTTGCTCAACAGCGTGTATGACCTGAACAGCAGCCAACGCAGTGCCGACTATCAAGCCGCCGCCACGCAATTGCTGGCGCGGCAAAAACGCCGCGCGCTGGTGGTGCTGCTGACCAATCTGCGCGATGAGGACGATGAAGAGCTGCTGACGGCCGTCAAACGCCTGGGCCAACAGCATCGCGTGCTGATCGCCAGTTTGCGCGAAGACCTGCTCGATAACCTGCGCGAAACACCGGTGCAGACCTTGCCCGAAGCCCTGGCTTATTGCGGCACGGTGAACTATTTGAATGCACGGGCTGAACTTCACGAACGGTTGAGCGCTCATGGCGTGCCAGTGCTGGATACGCGGCCGGGGCAATTGGGGACGCAATTGGTGACGCAATATTTGAGCTGGAAGCGTGGCGGCAGCACCTAGGCGCAAAAGACCGCCGTCAGCGATCTTTTGCTTTATCAGGCCGAGGCCGGCAGCGGCAGAAAACTGAAATACTGCCTTAACGCCTCCACCAGTTGCCCATATTCAGGCGGTGCCCGCTGCAGACTGAACCCGGCGTCATAGTGGTGAGGCGTCGCGTCTTCGTGGCACCACAAGCAACACGCCCGCAAGTCAATGACCTGCTGGATGCCGCCGCTGGCGGGGATTTTAAGGCGCAGTTCAAAGTCAGCACCGATCATCATCGGCAACTGACTGATGAGCATCAGTCCATCTTCGGAGACATTGCCCAGAAAACCGATGGGCTTGTCCGTAATGCTGTTGAACACTTTCAGGAAATACGGCAGTTGATGCCGCTCGATCCGGCGGTCAGTAAACATGCTGAATTCGCTACGCAAGGCCCTTAAGCAGAGCCGCACTAATGCTTCGGAACGGACCTGCCGGTGGAACTGAAGTGGCAAGACGGCCCGCTCTCCCCGATCCTGGTGCGACAGTCAATAAACCGCTATCGCTTACTCCTGCCAATCACAGGTGTCACGATGGTTTAGAGAGAACGCTCTAAACCGGTCTATTCGACTATAGCTCACCACCGCCGGTCGGCCAGCTATTGAATGACAACCTGCATCAGAACTGCGTCGGGCGTACCGCCGCGGCACTGCGGGTCGGGTAATGGCCCAGGCTCTGCAAGGTTTCCAGGCGGGCGCGGGCGCGATAGGCGTATTCGCTTTGCGGATACGAGGCGATGATGAATTGGTAAGTCTGGGCCGCATCGATAAACATCTTTTGCCGTTCCAGGCACTGGCCGCGCATCATCGACACTTCCGGCCATACATAAGGCCGCGCCCGGCTGGCGCGCTCGACTTTGGACAATTCGAGCATGACTTGCTCGCAATTGCCCCGCTCATAGGCACTGTAGGCAAGATTCAAATGATGGTTCATCGAGAAACGGGTGCAGCCCGTGACACTGAGGACACTGATGGCAAGGGCGGCAATGAGCACGAATCGCATGGGGGGATCTCCTGTCTTGAACGCTGTATCGACCCGTGAGCGGAAATCTTCAGGCTGCCAGGCGCAAAGTTGTCCGGTTCAATAAAGAAAGCGATAAGTAGTGCAAACGAACAATGACTACAACTTCGCAGCATAGTAGCCTCACCCAGCGCTTGAACTCAGGAGTCTTTGCATGTCCGTCCGTCGTACCAAAATCGTCGCTACCCTTGGCCCGGCCAGTAACTCGCCGGAAGTTCTCGAACAGCTGATTCTGGCTGGCCTGGACGTCGCCCGTCTGAACTTCTCCCACGGCACCCCCGACGAGCATAAGGCTCGCGCCAAGCTGGTGCGTGACCTGGCAGCCAAGCACGGTCGCTTCGTCGCCCTGCTGGGTGACCTGCAAGGCCCGAAAATCCGTATCGCCAAATTCGCCAACAAGAAGATCGAGCTGAAGATCGGTGATCAATTCACCTTCTCCACCAGCCATCCTCTTACCGAAGGCAACCAGCAAGTGGTCGGCATCGACTACCCGGACCTGGTCAAGGACTGTGGCGTGGGCGACGAGCTGCTGCTCGATGACGGTCGCGTGGTGATGCGCGTCGATACCGCCACGGCCACCGAACTGAACTGCACCGTGACCATCGGCGGCCCGCTGTCCGATCACAAAGGCATCAACCGTCGCGGTGGCGGCCTGACTGCCCCGGCCCTGACGGAAAAAGACAAGGCTGACATCAAGCTCGCTGCGGAAATGCAAGTCGACTACCTCGCGGTGTCCTTCCCGCGTGACGCCGCCGACATGGAATACGCCCGTCAACTGCGCGACGAAGCTGGCGGCACCGCCTGGCTGGTGGCGAAGATCGAACGCGCCGAAGCCGTGGCCGACGACGAAACCCTTGATGGCCTGATCAAGGCATCCGACGCCGTGATGGTGGCCCGTGGTGACCTGGGCGTGGAAATCGGCGACGCCGAGCTGGTGGGCATTCAGAAGAAAATCATTCTGCACGCACGCCGCCACAACAAGGCCGTGATCGTCGCGACCCAGATGATGGAGTCGATGATCCAGAACCCGATGCCGACCCGCGCCGAAGTGTCCGACGTAGCCAACGCCGTGCTGGACTACACCGACGCCGTAATGTTGTCGGCTGAAAGTGCTGCCGGCCTGTATCCGCTCGAAGCGGTACAAGCGATGGCGCGCATCTGTGTCGGCGCTGAAAAGCATCCGACCAGCAAGACCTCCAGCCACCGCATCGGCAAGGAATTCACCCGCTGCGACGAAAGCATTGCGCTGGCGACCATGTACACCGCCAACCACTTCCCGGGCGTGAAGGCGATCATCGCATTGACCGAAAGTGGTTATACCCCGCTGATCATGTCGCGCATCCGTTCCTCGGTGCCGATCTACGCGTTCACCCCGCACCGCGAAGCCCAGGCCCGCGCGGCGATGTTCCGTGGCGTGTACACCATCCCGTTCGATCCGGCTTCGCTGGCACCGAACGAAGTCAGCCAGAAGGCGATCGACGAGCTGGTCAAACGCGGCGTCGTGGAAAAAGGCGACTGGGTCATCCTGACCAAGGGCGACAGCTACCACACCACCGGTGGCACCAACGGCATGAAGATCCTGCACGTTGGCGACCCGATGGTCTGAGTGACCGAGCGCTGAAAAACAAAAGCCCCGCCATGAGAATGGCGGGGCTTTTTGTTTGCTGATCCAAAGGTTGAGTTGTCAGGGCTGGCGATGGAGCCGGTACTGTCAGCGAAGGTTTAGTGCCGCTTGATAAATCCGGTCAACGCCTGCGGCTCAACCACGTGGCAGGAACACATCGGCCAGCAGTTGATTGCGCGGCAATCCCGCCAGGTACAAGCGCCGGGCAAAGGCGTCGACGCTGTCCGGCGCTCCGCAGAGCAGGGCCAGGGTTTGCCGCGAAACAAGCCGCAGTTGCGCCAGCGCCGCGGGTAACCCGACCGGGGTCCAGAGCTCGATGCTCAGGTTCGGGCGGCTGGCCGCCATGGCCTGCAGAGGCTTGGCCAGATAATGCTCGTCGGCGTCATGGGCCAGATGAATGACGCGGATTTCGCCTTGGTGATCCTGACGCAGAGCTTCGCGCAGCACACCAAACAACGGTCCCAAACCAGTGCCGGCGGCCATCAGCCACAGCGGTCGCGTGTGCCAATCGGGGTCATAATGCAGCGCCCCGCCGCGCAATTCGCCGAGGCGCAGCGGATCGCCGATTTTCAACTGACGTGCTGCATCGCTGAACTCACCCGGCAGGCGGCAATCGAGGTGAAATTCGAGAAACCGGTCATCCTCGGGCAGGCTGGCGAGGGAGTATGGCCGCGCCACATTACCCGCCCACAAAACCAGGTGCTGCCCGGCGCTATAACGCAATGGCCGCTGCGGGATCAGGCGCAAGCGCAGTACGTTGGGGCTCAACCAGTCGAGCGCCGCGACCTCGGCCGGGCGCCCATCCTGCTGCGGGTCGAAGGTGTGCACCTGCAAGTCCTCGACCACCTGGCACTGGCACGCCAGACGCCAACCTTGCTGGCGTTGCTGCGCGCTCAAGGCATCGGGGCGGCTATCGCTCGGCAAGCCTTGCACGCACTGCACCAGGCACGCATGGCAACTGCCGGCGCGACAGCTATAGGGCACCGCCGCGCCGTTCTGATTCAGTGCATCAAGCAGATTACTGCCCGCCGCCACCGACCACTGGCGATCACCGACACGTAATTCAGGCATCGACGTTTTCCCACGCCGCCGCGCAACGGTTACGACCGTCACGCTTGGCGCGATAGAGCGCCTGATCGGCTCGCTGCAAGGCGTCGTCGAGGTCATCGCCCAGTTCCAGCAACGTCATGCCCGCCGACAGACTGAGGCTGCCGACATTCAGGCCGAGCAACTCGACATCGGTAAATGCAACCCGCAGTCGCTCACAGCAGGCGGTCAGACTGTCGGCATCGCAATCGGGCAACAACACCACAAACTCTTCGCCACCGTAGCGGGCCAGAACGTCGCCATCACGCAGGCATGCAGTGGCCACGCCGGCAAAGGCTTGCAGCACTTGATCGCCCGCGGCATGACCGTGCAGATCGTTGATCCGCTTGAAGTGATCGAGGTCGATCAGCGCCAGGCCATGCCTGACGCCGGCGTCCATGGCGTTGAGTTCACGGGAGGCCAGGCGCAGGAAGTGCCGCCGATTGAACAGGCCGGTCAGTTCGTCGGTGGCGACCAGGTCTTCGAGCTGGCGCATCATCCCGCGCAGCGTGTCCTGATGCGCCTGCAACGCAAAGCGCCGCTGCCGCATACGGTGTCGCGAAGCCTGGACGTAACCGGCATACAGCACCAGCCAGATCAGCACGATCAACAGCACGCACACCTGCAACGCCGCCAGCGCCGGGTCGGCCAGCTGAAAGTGATAGCCCTCCCACAGCGTAATGGCGCTGAAACTGAAGAACACCAGCATCGCGCAGCGTAAAAACGCGCGACGGGACAGATGAAACAGCCCGAACAGCAGGATCAGCACATAAAAGACCAGGAACGCCCCGCGCGCGTCGTCCAGATGGGCGATCAACCAGGTTTGCCAGCCCAGCCCCATCAGCACTTGAGCTTCCGTGAGGCTGGGGTCGGCGAAGCGCAGGTTGCAGCCGCTATAGAACAGGGCGAACAACGTGCCCTGGCTGATCACCACCAGTGCGCTGCCAATGGCCACGCTGGCCAGGGATTGCTGATAGTGACCGGTAAAAAACGCCAGCCACAGCAACAGCAAAGCCAGGGCATACGTGCCGGCTGCCAGGGCAAAACGTTTGAGCAACAGTCGCTGGATGGCGTTATGGGTCAATCGTTGACTCACCGAATGAAGGCTGACAGAGCGTCCTACTCTACAGACCGAGTGTCACTTTAGTGGGGCGGCCGATAAATGACCATTCAATTTTCGGTCGGATAAATGGCGTCAAATCCATGGCTGAAAAATCACCTGGATTCACGCGGCCGCCTATGCGACCAACGTTTGACTACCGGCGCGTGTGCCCTTGGACGAGGCGCGTTATACTGCCGCGCCTTTTTAGCGTCGCGCCAGCATGCCCGGCGTGCCTTGAAAGGTGCTTGCAACCGACCGATGCACCCAAGCTGCAAGCACCTTATTGAATGTTCCCGTCTTTTAGAGGAGCGCGACTCATGACCGTGATCAAGCAAGACGACCTGATTCAGAGCGTTGCCGACGCCCTGCAGTTCATTTCCTATTACCACCCCGTGGATTTCATCCAGGCGATGCACGAAGCCTACCTGCGCGAAGAATCGCCAGCGGCCCGTGATTCGATGGCGCAGATCCTGATCAACTCGCGCATGTGCGCCACCGGCCACCGTCCGATCTGCCAGGACACCGGCATCGTTACCGTGTTTGTCCGCGTGGGCATGGACGTGCGCTGGGATGGCGCGACCATGGGCCTGGACGACATGATCAACGAAGGCGTGCGTCGTGCCTACAACCTGCCGGAAAACGTCCTGCGTGCCTCGATCCTCGCCGACCCGGCGGGCGCTCGTAAAAACACCAAGGACAACACCCCGGCCGTGATCCACTACTCCATCGTTCCGGGTAACACCGTGGAAGTGGACGTGGCGGCCAAGGGCGGCGGTTCCGAAAACAAGTCGAAGATGGCCATGCTCAACCCGTCCGACTCGATCGTCGACTGGGTGCTCAAGACCGTTCCGACCATGGGCGCCGGCTGGTGCCCACCAGGCATGCTCGGCATCGGCATCGGCGGCACCGCCGAGAAAGCCGCCGTCATGGCCAAGGAAGTGTTGATGGAGTCCATCGACATTCACGAACTCAAGGCCCGTGGTCCACAGAACCGCATCGAAGAAATGCGCCTGGAGCTGTTCGAGAAGGTCAACCAGTTGGGCATCGGTGCCCAGGGCCTTGGTGGCCTGACCACCGTGCTCGACGTGAAGATCATGGATTACCCGACCCACGCCGCGTCCTTGCCGGTGTGCATGATCCCGAACTGCGCCGCTACCCGTCACGCGCACTTCGTGCTCGACGGTTCCGGCCCGGCCTCGCTGGAAGCGCCACCGCTGGATGCCTACCCGGAAATCGTCTGGGAAGCAGGCCCGTCGGCCCGTCGCGTCAATCTCGACACCCTGACCCCGGAAGAAGTGCAGAGCTGGAAGCCGGGCGAAACCGTCCTGCTCAACGGCAAGATGCTCACCGGCCGCGATGCTGCGCACAAGCGCATGGTCGAGATGCTGAACAAAGGTGAAACCCTGCCGGTCGATCTGAAAGGTCGCTTCATCTATTACGTCGGCCCGGTTGATCCGGTGCGCGAAGAAGTGGTTGGCCCGGCTGGCCCGACCACCGCAACGCGGATGGACAAGTTCACCCGTCAGATCCTCGAGCAAACCGGCCTGCTGGGCATGATCGGCAAATCCGAGCGCGGCCCGACCGCCATCGACGCGATCAAGGACCACAAAGCCGTTTACCTGATGGCAGTCGGCGGCGCGGCTTACCTGGTGGCGCAAGCGATCAAGAAATCCCGCGTAGTGGCTTTCGCCGAACTGGGCATGGAAGCGATCTACGAGTTCGACGTAAAAGACATGCCTGTGACCGTTGCGGTCGACAGCAAGGGCGAGTCGGTACACATCACCGGTCCTGCCATCTGGCAGCAAAAGATCAGTGAAAGCCTGGCGGTGGAAGTGCAGTAAGCGCTTAGACTGCCCCGCAGGAAAAGGCGACCGGAGCTGTGCTCCTGTCGCCTTTTTTATTGCCCGCACATCCCCCCAGCAGGAACGAGCCTGCTCGCGATGGACGCAAAGGCACCGCGCTCATTCAGGCAGCCCGCGTCATCGTTGACGTCCATCGCGAGCAGGCTCGCTTCTACAGGGGATCGCGTGGCCATGTTATGGTGCGCCCCCTCCGTTCCCCCGTGTGTAATGCAGCATGTTCGAGTTTTCTCGCCCCTTGCGCCTGACGGTCTATACCGTCGTCATCATCGCCGGCGCCGCCCTCGTTGCCACGTTGGCCATGCGCCATACCGTGCGCCAATCAATGATCGAAGACGCGGCACGGGCCAATCAGCAATTGGCGCTGTATGCCACATCGTTGCATACGCTGATCGAACGTTACCGCGCCCTGCCCTCGGTGCTGGCGCTGGACCCGCAATTGCGCGACGCCCTCAAAGGCCCGGTGAGCCCCGAGCAGCAGGATGTGCTGAACCGTAAACTCGAAAGAATCAACGGTGCGGCCGACTCTTCGACCCTGGAATTGCTCGACCGTACGGGGCTGGCCGTGGCGGCAAGCAACTGGCGTTTGCCCAGCAGTTATGTCGGCCACAACTATGGTTTTCGGCCCTATTTCAGCCAGACCCGCACCCAAGGCACCGGGCGTTTTTATGCCGTGGGCGTGACCAGTGGCATTCCCGGTTACTTCCTGTCGAGCGCCGTCACCAACGACGACGGCCAGTTTCTCGGCGCCATGGTGGTGAAACTGGAGTTTCCGGAACTGGAACGCGAGTGGCGCCAGGGCAGCGACACATTGCTGGTCAGCGACGCCCGCGGGGTCATCTTCATTGCCAATCAACCGGGATGGCGCTATCGCCATTTACAGCCACTCAGTGCCAGCGATCACGCCGAGCTCAAGGCGACCCGCCAATACGACAAGCAACCGCTGATGCCGCTGGACTACCAAGTGCTGCGCCACTTCGACGACAACAGTGCGCTGACACGGGTCAATGGCCCGGACGGCCGTGCCGATTACCTGTGGGAATCGCTGCCGCTCGCCGCCGAAGGCTGGACGTTGCACTTGCTGCGCCGTCCGCAGGTGGCCTTCGAGGACAGCCGCAACGCCGCGCTTGCCGCTGCCGGGTTGTGGCTGACGGTGGTGTTTCTGCTGCTGTTTCTCCACCAGCGCTGGCGCCTGGCGAAGATACGCCAACGCAGCCGCGAAGAACTTGAACAACTGGTGGAGGAGCGCACCCGCGATTTGCGCACCGCCCAGGAAGGCCTGGTGCAATCAGCCAAGCTCGCCGCCCTCGGTCAGATGTCGGCGGCACTGGCCCATGAAATCAATCAGCCACTGACGGCCCAGCGCATGCAACTGGCTACTTTGCGTCTGCTGCTCGATCATGGCCGCGTCGATGAAGCGTACCAGGCGCTCAAACCGCTGGACGACATGCTGACCCGCATGGCCGCCCTCACCGGGCACTTGAAAACCTTCGCCCGCAAAAGCCCCAGCGGCTTGCGCGAACGCCTGGACCTGGCGGCGGTGGTCGACCAGTCATTGCAATTGCTCGACACTCGCTTGCGCGACGAGCAAGTCAGCACCGTGCTGCATATGACGCGTCCGGCATGGGTGCGCGGGGATGCGATTCGCCTGGAGCAGGTGTTGATCAATCTGCTGCGCAACGCCCTCGATGCGATGCAGGATAAACCCTGCAAACGCCTGGAAATCCGTCTCCAGGCTGATGAACAATTGTGGCGACTGAGCGTCATCGACAATGGCAGCGGTATCGCAGAAGAAAATCTGCCCAAGGTGTTCGATCCGTTTTTCACCACCAAACCCGTGGGCGACGGGCTGGGCATCGGCCTGGCCGTTTCATTCGCCATCGTTCACGAAGCGGGCGGGCGATTGACCGCGGATAATCACGGTAATGGCGCAGTGTTCACCCTGACCTTGCCGATCGACCTGGAGGCCCAAGGCTGATGCTCAATTCTGTGATGGTGGTCGACGACGAAAGCAGCATTCGCAACGCCGTCGAGCAATGGCTGAGCCTGTCCGGTTTTGACGTGCAATTGTTCAGCCGCGCCGAAGAGTGCCTGGCGCAGCTGCCCAGGCATTATGCCGGGGTGATTCTCAGTGACGTGCGCATGCCCGGAATGAGCGGCCTGGAACTGCTGGCCGAAGTGCAACGCCGCGACGCTGACCTGCCGGTGATACTGCTGACCGGTCACGGCGATGTACCGATGGCCGTCGACGCCATGCGCGATGGCGCCTATGACTTTCTCGAGAAACCTTTCAGCCCGGAAACCTTGCTCGGCAGCCTGCGCCGGGCGCTGGACAAGCGTCGCCTGGTACTGGAAAACCGCGCCCTGCATGAGCAGGCGGACAACCGCGCCAAGCTCGATGCCACACTGCTCGGTGTGTCCCGTGGCTTGCAGACTTTGCGTCGACAGGTACTGGATCTGGCGTCGTTGCCGGTCAATGTGTTGATCCGCGGTGAAACCGGTAGCGGCAAGGAATTGGTTGCCCGCTGCCTGCACGACTTCGGCCCACGGGCCGACAAACCCTTTGTCGCGCTCAACTGCGCGGCAATCCCTGAGCAGCTGTTCGAAGCCGAACTGTTCGGCCACGAAAGCGGTGCGTTCACCGGGGCACAAGGAAAGCGTATCGGTAAGCTCGAATACGCCGACGGCGGCACGCTGTTCCTCGATGAAATCGAAAGCATGCCGCTGGCGCAGCAGGTGAAACTGCTGCGGGTGTTGCAGGAACAAAAGCTGGAGCGATTGGGCTCGAACCAGAGTATCCGGGTAGACCTGCGCATCATCGCCGCGACCAAACCGGACCTGCTTGATGAAGCGCGGGCCGGTCGTTTTCGCGAAGATCTGGCCTATCGGTTGAACGTCGCTCAATTGCGTCTGCCGCCCTTGCGCGAACGCCGTGAAGACATACCGTTGCTGTTCGAATCCTTCGCGCAGAACGCTGCCGAACGCCTGGGACGCAAATTTCCACCGTTGAGCGGCGCGCAGCTGAGCCATCTGCTGAGTCATGACTGGCCGGGCAACGTGCGCGAACTGGCCAACGTCGCCGAGCGCCAGGTCCTGGGCCTTGATGAGCCGGAGCTGTTGGCCGTCGAACCCGGGCAGTCACTGGCAGCTCAACAGGAGGCTTTTGAAGCGCAGTGCCTGCGCGCGGCGCTGATGCGGCACAAAGGCGATGTGAAATCGGTGCTTGAAGAACTGCAACTGCCGCGCCGGACCTTCAATGAAAAGATGCAGCGGCACGGGTTGACCCGAGAGATGTTCCTGTAGCGTCTGGACGGACCTCATTTTTGATCGTTCCCACGCTCCGCGTGGGAATGCCTCAACGGACGCTCCGCGTTCGGCTTTTGGGACGCGGAGCGTCCCGGGCTGCATTCCCACGCGGAGCGCAGGAACGATCTGTTTCGGCGGAAATCCGCTTCTCGCCCTGCACGCCATAAGCGGATTTCCGCTCATAAAACCTGCCTACCCCTTCTAAACCGGCTCTCTCGCCGTTGGCACAGCTCCTGCTATAGCCCCGGCAGCCTGCGTTTACGCGCGCTTCATAAAATAATTAAACGAAGGATCCTTCAATGGATAACTCCAGTTCCCTGCCCCGTGGGTCGGCTGCCGTGTCGACAAAACAACGCACCACCTCCAGCCGTATCAAATCGATCTTCAGTGGCTCCGTCGGCAACATGGTCGAATGGTATGACTGGTACGTCTACGCCGCTTTCTCCCTGTACTTCGCCAAGACCTTCTTCCCCAAAGGCGACACCACTGCACAATTGCTGAACACCGCGGCGATCTTCGCCGTGGGCTTCCTGATGCGCCCGATCGGCGGCTGGCTGATGGGCCTGTACGCCGACAAGGTCGGACGCAAAAAGGCCCTGATGGCCTCCGTCTACCTGATGTGCTTCGGCTCGCTGCTGATCGCCCTGAGCCCTGGCTATGAAACCATCGGTATCGGTGCGCCGATCCTGCTGGTGTTCGCCCGGTTGCTGCAGGGCCTGTCGGTGGGTGGCGAATACGGCACCTCCGCCACTTACCTCAGCGAGATGGCAACCAAGGAGCGTCGTGGCTTCTTCTCCAGCTTCCAGTACGTGACCCTGATTTCCGGTCAGCTCATAGCACTGGGCGTGTTGATCGTGCTGCAGAACCTGCTGACCACCGAAGAGTTGTACGCCTGGGGCTGGCGCATTCCGTTCGCCATCGGTGCGCTGTGCGCAGTGGTCGCGCTCTACCTGCGTCGCGGCATGGAAGAAACCGAATCGTTCACCAAGAAAGAAAAGGCCAAGGAAAGCGCCATGCGCACCTTGATGCGCCATCCGAAGGAACTGATGACCGTGGTCGGCCTGACCATGGGCGGTACGCTGGCGTTCTACACCTACACCACCTACATGCAGAAGTACCTGGTGAACACCGTCGGCATGAGCATCTCCGACTCCACCACCATTTCCGCCGCCACGCTGTTCCTGTTCATGTGCCTGCAACCGGTCATCGGCGGGCTGTCGGATAAAATCGGTCGTCGGCCGATCCTGATTGCCTTCGGCATTCTGGGAACGCTGTTCACCGTGCCGATCCTCACTACCCTGCACACCATCACCACCTGGTGGGGCGCGTTCTTCCTGATCATGGCGGCACTGATCATTGTCAGCGGCTACACCTCGATCAACGCCGTGGTAAAGGCCGAACTGTTCCCTACCGAAATCCGCGCCCTGGGCGTGGGCCTGCCGTACGCACTGACCGTATCGATCTTCGGCGGTACCGCTGAATACATCGCACTGTGGTTCAAGAGCATCGGCATGGAAACCGGTTACTACTGGTATGTCACCGCGTGCATCGCCGTGTCGTTGCTGGTGTACATCACCATGAAAGACACCCGCAAGCATTCGCGGATCG